>CAKMZM010000169.1 GCA_929200365.1 uncultured Flavobacteriaceae bacterium
ACACATAAAAAAAACCACGATCAAAACAGCGCTATTCAATCGTGATTTTAAAATAATCTGAAAAACTAAATGCTATTCTTCTTCAATAGGCTTTAGGTTATCTCCAGAATTTCTATCAATTAATTTGTTATAAGGATCAATACCTGCTTTTACTGGTTTTTTATCGGTAACAATAGTAAACGTATTTTCACCAGATTGTAACCATTTTCGTTCTAAATAATATGGAGTTTTAAGGGGTACTTCCTGTTCATCAATACTATCTTCGCCAAACAATCCAATCTCGATATAATTGGTGGTATCATCTGTTCGTTCTTCTTTACCCGTATCATCATAATAGATTTTTTTTGAATCTACTGTAAAAGTGGTTTCATACGTACCGTTATCCAGTGCTTTGGTCTTAGCGTTAGTAACACGATTTTCATAAAGTACTATTTTTGTAAACCCATCTTCTACAGCATATTTTAAAGAATCTGGAGCTATTTTATAAATGGCATCATATAGATTTTCTGAAGTAGGATAAATTCCTTTTTTATACTCCCGATACTCATTAAGAAAACCTTTAAGAGCTTTATTCACATTATCTTCACCAAGAATATCCTGAAGTTCATACATAATCATAGACCCTTTTTCATACCAGATATGCGGTCCAGTTTCTACATTTATTAAGGATCGTTCTGGTTTAAAACTAAAAGCTCTGCTTTGCAAATACCGATCCAAAGAATATTTAAGAAAGTTTTTGATTCCGTTTTCACCATATTCATGTTTCATCGTCATAAGCGAGGAATATTCTGCCAGTGTTTCAGAAATTATATTAGCACCAGATGTTTTACTGGGAGTAACAAGATGTCCCCACCATTGGTGTGCTATCTCGTGAGTAGTCACTCTAAATGCATAATTAAAATCTTCGATCTTATCAAAATTAGCAGCAAACCCAAAATCTTCAGAATAAGGGATAGTTGTTACAAAAGACTGTGCAAAAGTAGAATGCGCAGGAAATTCTACGATCCTGATCACAGAGTTAGGATATTCATAAAAATTAGTTGAGCAGTAGTCCAAAGCTACTGTAACTCCTTTGATAAAATGCTCTAGATTACGTTTATGTTTTGGAGAGTGGTAAATCTCGATATCCACTTTTTTCCCACTTGGTGCAGTCCAACTAGATTTTTCTACATCATATCGTGCAGATACTACATTAAAAAACAGATCGGTTTTTGATGCCAAGGCATAATGATAATAAGCTCTGTTATTTTCGTGCCATTGTTTTACCAATTTGCCTGGAGCCAGAGCAGTTTGATCTGCAGACGTACTAAGTATAGCTTCAAAATTAATATAATTGGCATCCTCGTTAAACAGGTTTTTCTTTAGTGCCAAGCTGTCCGTTCTAGGCGGGTATAGATAGTTTAGCTTTTTCAGACCATGTTTTACACGCACTCCATTTTCGACCAGACTTCGCTCATAATGAAACCTGGGAAATATAGCATGATTAAGAAAAGAGCCATTATACAATACTTCGGTCTCCAAACGATTAGCAAAACCTTTGGTTTCTGAAACTACTTCTATAGTAAGATCAGCTTTCTCATCAGGGTGCATTGCTTTCGGAAGCTTATAAAAATACATTCTGTATATAGAATCTGTAACCACTGGTGTAAGTGTAGCACCATTATAGATCACTTTTTGCAAACGGGTATGCGCACCAGAGTATTGTACTTCTAGCAATAAGGTATCTATAGGAGTATCATAATTGTTTATGATTTTAAAGTCTCCTTTGGCTTTTATATTACGATCTTCAGGAAAAATATCGATATATGCTTTTAGATCGGTTACTTGAGGATGAGCCTGACCCATATATTTTGCATATTTTTTTTCGGCATCAGCATCTATCTTTTCAGAGTGATTTCCATCAACCATCGTATTAAGTACTTTAAGATTGTAATAGTTGTAACCAGCTACAGATATAAAGGCTAATACGATAACTGCAAATACCTCTATGGTTTTGGGAGTAAATCTTTGTTTTGCCAGTGATAACCGTTCTTTGGCTGTAGCAAAAAAACCACGAGTCCAGAATACCTTTCCTATAATCATCAAAATAGCAGTGCATAAAATCCAGTAGGTATTTAACCAGATTATCCCTGTAAGATAGTGACCAAAACCATTAAGATCACTTAAAAAAACAGGTGTAGTGCCAGTAAACATATACATCGGATTAGTATTTTTAAAAGCAAGTGTTACCAAAAGAGGTAATCCAAAATAAATTAAGATAACGATAAAGTGCCCCAGAAACTTATTATTTACCAGTACATGAACAAAGAAAGAGAGTAATATAGTCATTAAAAAACCAGGAAATACCAGAGTAAAATTATAAATAAAATACATGCCCAGGTCATATTGAAAATATCCATTAAAAGTTTGAAACAAAATACCAATGATAATGTTTGCAATCGTAAGAACAAGACCTATTCCAATAAGCGCTATTATCTTTGAAAAATACAAACTAGAATCACTAATAGGTAAGGCATCATAAAAAACAAAGGTTTTGTTTTTTTTTGTTCTGTGCACAGCTTCTCCCGAATAGATCACCAATATAATTACCGAAAAGAATGAAATAACTCCATTAATATAAGTTACCACATATCGGGTTAATGGTAAATTAGGAGTGCCATAAGTTTCATTAAGATTATAAATGCTGAATACAGAAAAGATAACCCCTATAATGAGCAGTATGATAAAAATTGGACTTTTAAAAATAGATAGAAATTCAATTTTACTAAGGGATAATAAATTATTCCACTCTGTTTTTCTGGTAAAAGTTTGCGTTACAGAAGTAATTAGTGAAGGCTTATACTCCCCGTTCTCTGCTTTATTTTCTTTTTTACCAGAAAGCAAAAATTTCTTGTAATCGAATCTAAAAAGGGTAATAAAAAAAAATAATAAACCTATGGCTAACCAGAACATTCTGTTTAATAAAAAGCTACCATATATTGGCAGTTGATTTGTATTCAATTCATTAATTGACCAGTATTTTTTGACAAAAGTAAAAGCTCTGTTTCCAAAAGGATCTAGATACGGGGTTAACCATTGGTTATCCAGGCTGGATACAAAATCACCAGAAATACTGTATAATAAAAACAAGCAAATTCCACCCAGATAGATAATAGGCATTTTCTTAAAAAATGCCATCAGGCAAAAAAATAAAGATCCTATCAAAAATGCATTGATTTGCAATAAAAATATAAAAGGCAACAGATAAGACGATAAATTAAAGCTAGTATAAGTACCATAATCAGGGCGATCTAAAAATATACCAATCCCAAATCCTATTATTGCTCCTAATACAATAAAGAAGTTGAGTAAGGTAACTATAGCATAACTACCCAAAAACCGACCTAAAACATATGATTTTTGAGTAATCGGAAATGTAAAATAGGTTTGTGCCGTTTTATGATCTTTATCTCTAAAAATGGGGACTCCCATAATTGCAGCATAAAAGAAAATACAAATAACCGATATAGGTCCGATGATTTCTGCTATCGTATTGGGGCTATTGACAAATTGAGCAGTTACCGATTTTTCGAAAACAGACATTAAAACAGCTATCGTAAATCCAAGAACAATATATATCCAGGTAGCAGGTCGTTTTAAACGATACTTTAATTCGAATAAGAATAGTTCTATCATATCGTTGCCTCCTCCTGTTTTTTTCTGTTAATACAGTAGAAATAGAAATCTTCTAAGTCATTATTTACCACTTCAAAACCTTCTCCCAGATTAGCATCACTATATACATTTACATAAAATTGCCCGCCCCTTAAGTAATTCGATAGCACAGTAAATTCATTTTCAAAAGCCTCTAATTCAGATTTGTTGATGTGTTTTCTGTATACTTTACCAATTAGAGTATCAGACAATATTTGAGGATTACCCTGTACCAGTATTTTACCTTCATTAAATACAGCCATATTTTGACATAGATTTGTTACATCATCTACAATATGCGTACTCAAAATAACAACCGCATTCTCACCCAACTCACTTAATAGGTTATGAAAACGATTGCGTTCCAAAGGATCCAATCCCGCCGTAGGCTCATCAACAATAATTAGTTTTGGATTTCCTAATAGCGCCTGAGCAATACCAAAACGCTGTCTCATTCCTCCCGAAAAATCACCCAGATTGCGATTTCTAAACTTATATAGATTTACTTTATTTAGTAAATCTGCAACATAACCTTTACGTTCCTGATTGTTGGTAATACCCTTTACCTTTGCAATATGATTAAGCATCATTTCTGCAGAAACCTTTGGATAAACGCCAAAATCCTGAGGTAGATACCCTAATACTTTACGCAGTTCTTCTGGTTGTTTAAAAACATCAATATCATCAAAATCAATCGTTCCAGAATCTGCTAATTGTAGTGTTGCAATAGTTCTCATTAATGTTGATTTCCCTGCACCATTAGGTCCTAACAAGCCAAACATTCCTTTTTCTAAAGTAAGATTAACATCATTTAATGCTTGTGTCCCATTGGGATACGTTTTATTAAGATTCTTTATGGTAAGCATATGTATAAATTTTCCAGTTAAATTTTTAACCCCTTTCTGTCCTATTCTATATTATTACAAATTTATTCTTTACTACTTAATTATTTTACAACCTCTTTATTAGGAAATTATAGTTATTCTGTTTAATAACAAAGAACAAAAGTCAGGATGAATTCATTCTCAATATTAGTGATATTTGTTAAGATTTTGTTACATGGTTTGATATATTTTTAAGTAAAATTACCTTTAGGAAGATAATTACTCATGATCTATAGTAACAGATATATGAGTATCTTTACGAGATTAAATTTTTACAATTAAGAATGCAACAAATTCGCAGAAACAGAAGACTAAGGACAAATGATGCTATTCGTTCTTTGGTAAGAGAAAATATAATAACTCCCCATGATTTTTTGGTACCCCTTTTTATTGTAGAAGGAAAAGGTGTAAAAGAAGAAATACCTTCTATGCCTGATTACTACAGATATAGTTTAGATTTACTAGGTAACGAAGTTAAAGAACTATGGTCGTTGGGGTTAAAATCAGTATTACTTTTTGTAAAAGTACCCGATCATCTTAAAGATAATAAGGGTACAGAAGCATTAAACTCTGATGGATTGATGCAACGCGCAATAAAAACCGTTAAAGAAGCCGTTCCCGAAATGTTAGTGATGACCGATGTAGCACTAGACCCATATTCATCATATGGCCATGACGGTATTGTAGAGGATGGGGAGATTATTAATGATGAAACCTGTAAAGTTCTGGCAGAAATGTCATTATCACATGCACAGGCAGGAGCCGATTTTGTAGCACCAAGTGATATGATGGATGGGCGAATCTTAAGTATGAGAGAACTGCTCGAAAAAGAAAACTATAAAAATACGGGTATCATGAGCTATAGTGCCAAGTATGCTTCTGCTTTTTATGGACCTTTTAGAGACGCTCTAGATTCTGCTCCAGGGTTTGGAGATAAAAAAACATACCAGATGGACTTTGCTAATCGTGACGAGGCAATCAAAGAAACACTCATAGATATCGAAGAAGGAGCAGATATAGTAATGGTAAAGCCTGGATTGTGTTATCTTGATATAGTAAGAGATATTAGAGATGCTGTAGACGTACCTGTTGCCGTATATCAGGTAAGTGGCGAGTATGCAATGTTAAAAGCCGCTGCAGAAAAAGGTTGGTTAGATCATGATGCTGTAATGCTAGAACAAATAACAGCTTTCAAAAGAGCAGGAGCACAAATTATAGCAAGCTATTTTGCCAAAGATATCGTAAAGCTTTTGAGTTAATAATATAAACTCAATATAGATGCTTTTTTTTAAAAGAATCATATTCTTAGTATAGATAACTAAAGGTTTTATTAAGTAGTCGAATTCAAAAAATCATAAATTATGGTAAGCAGAGATAGGATATATCAGACGTTTGGAGAGTTACTTTATGTAATTGCAATGAGTGATGGAGTCATACAAAAGAAAGAGATCGAAACACTTGAAGATATTTTAGAAGGACACCCTAAAGCAAAGGAAATCAAATGGTCTTTTGATTATGAAAATGAAAATCAGAATGATGTTGAAACCTTATATAAAAAGATTATCGAAGTATTTTCTGATAATGGCCCCGATGAAGAATATGACTTTATGATATACGCACTAGCCAAAATTGCAGATGCCAGTGAAGGAATGAATACAAATGAAGAAAAATTAATTACCAACTTCTCCAGAGATTTATTAAAACGTTTTAAAAACGATATCGAGAAAATCAAAGAAAAGTATAACTAACGCGATTTATTATTTATATGCAAAAAATAATCCTATTATGTATAGTAACAGTTTTGTTGTGCACAAGCTGTCAATCTAAAAAAAAGGAAAACTCTAACATTAACATAGGAACCAAAAAAGAGAAAATCTCTCCATATAATTTAGGGAAAAAAATATTTAACGGTAAAGGAAAATGCTATACTTGTCATAAGGTAGATAAGAAATCTATAGGTCCCAGTATTATCAAAATCACGAAAATTTATAAGCAACAAGGAGGAGATTTAATTGCATTTTTAAAACAAGAAGCAAAACCCATTGTAGATCCAGAAACATATACAGTGATGAAAACCAATTTTGCAATTATTAAAACATTTACAGAAGAAGAACTAAAAGCCGTAGCAGTATATATGGCAAATATAAACACCAATAAAACCCAATAATTATGATATACAAATTCACTTTATTCTTTTTTTTAATATCAGGAACTGTTGTATCACAACAACTCACCCCAAAAACAGCTTTTCTCGAAAAGTGGAAAAATTCTAAAGATTATCTTTTAAAAATAGCAGAGCAGATGCCAGAAGATAAATTTGAGTTTAAACCCACCGAGAGGGAAATGAGTTTTAAAGAACAATTATTTCATATTCGTGTAAATATGCTCTGGTTAGGAACTACATATTTTTCTTCAGAAAAATTTGATAAAGAAAAATTAGAAAAAAACTTTCCCAAAACAAAAACCGAAATCATTACATTACTCACTAAAGCATTTGATAACGTATACACTCGTATTCAGGAAACTGATAAAGATGAGCTACAGATTGAGGTTGATTTTTTTGCAGGCAGAAAATCAAAACTTCAAATTCTCAATCTATTACAAGATCATGTTACACATCACCGTGGGCAGCTCATTGTTTATCTTAACCTAAACAATATTAAACCACCAAAATATGTAGGGTGGTAATTACCCTTATACCCAGATAAAATTAAACACACAATGATATAGCTAACCAAAAACTATCTAATGCAGTTAGCCATTTTAACCAGTAGATTATAAAATACGTCAATAGTAACCTGTCAAAGATTACATTCTACTTTGGACTATCTAACACCAGGGGAAATGGAACTAAAAATTAAAATAAATCAATTAAATAATGTGGCTTAAAAAATAG
>CAKMZM010000170.1 GCA_929200365.1 uncultured Flavobacteriaceae bacterium
TGTTACCACACGTTTTTAATTTTTATTTATACGTTTTACCACATAATTCAATTGACTGTCTCTACCTTCTATTAAGTCTTGAACTGTTAACGGAACTCGAAAATCAGGAAAAATTCCACCGCCTTTTTTTACTGTCTTGTCTTTGACATATCGACTTATTTTCACAAACGAAATCAACACTTTGATTTTTGAATTGGGCAATGTATAGATTATTGGATAACCACCTGTTTGCGTGTAATAAGCTCCACCTGTTTCTTCTCCAACTAAAGTGACACCTTGATTTTTACAGAATAGAGCAAAACTTGAACCTGCTGAAAAAGTTTTGCCTCCAATCAAAACGTAGGTTTTTCCTTTGAACCCTTTTCTGTTTGGAATCATAAATGGTTCATTCTCATCAGTCATTAAAATCCATTCATTTTCTTTCTTCGGAGTGTTCTGGTAGTACTTTTCAAAAAATGTTTTATACGTATATCCGTTCACTAAATTTTGACTGTATTTTTCTTCTGGTAACTCGGAAGTAATGACACTTGATGATTCTCTTTGCTTGAATGGTTGATGTGCTATGTATGAAAAAGCGTTAATGCTATTTATTGGATACCCTCCCTCATTTTGCCTGACATCAATAATGAGATTTTTAACTTTTTTCCGATTAATGTTTTTAAAAATAGCCTTTAGTTCCTCTCGAAATTTTTCAACATCCAACTGGAAAGAATTCATTGTTAAAATCGCCGTATTGAGAGAGTCAATAAAGTAGACGAATGGTTCTTTTTTTCCTATTGTTGTTTTTACAAATTCAGATTTATTCGTAGCGTTATGATATATTGAAAAATATGAGTTTCTATTTACGAATCTGCTACCAATACTTTCAAAAGATTTACTTTTAATATTCTTTGTGAGTATCTCATTAGAGGGTGTTTTGTATGCTACTTGATAGGTGTCTTTAGCTCCGAATTCGTAAAAATGCAATATGCCAAGTTCACGTTCTATTTGCCTATCTTTTTTACTTGTATTGAAACCATCTGAAGGTGCGTATTTCAAAAATTTCTGTCTTAATTTTATAGCATTTATAGTGTCTATGGAAATTATTTCTGAACCAACGGGAATTCCAAAATCACCTGTGTCTGCATAAAATTTTCCCTCAATTATTTTTAGTAATAATGGAAATAATTTTGGTGTTGAAGTGAGCTGTGGACGCATAACAATTAAGTGTCCGTCTCTGGTATAGTCTATCAGTTCTGTAATGGATTTGTATAAACCATTAGTAGTTTTAATGGTTGTTAGTTTTTCCTTTTCAAAGTTTGTAAATAGGCTGTCCCATTCAGATTCAGAAGTGTATTCATATAAGCTTGGATAGCCTTTGCTAAGAACATTCTTTAAAATGGTGTAGTCCTCTGTTACTTGTTCTTTTGTCAATTCATCTTGACCAAAAACGAACAAGGGGAAAAGAATAATTATTAATATTATGGATTTTGGTTTCATCTGTGTGTGGTAACGGCAGTCTGTCTCAAAACTATCTTTAATTTTGATTAAATTTACATAATTCAAGTCAGATAAAAAGGTGTTGTCGTAAATAGAGTTGTTTTCTTAAAATAATTAAAATCGATAAACAGACTGACTTTTCGCTTTTTTATGGTCTTATATAAGGTTTTTAACAGCTTTAAAAGAATCAGTTTATAGAACTTTTAATTTAACAAGATATTAATATATCTATTCAAATATTTCTAATTGTTTCAATTGAACAATTACATTATAATTAGAGCATAACTCAGTTGGAAGATACACACGCCAAAGTAAAAGCTGAAAAAGAAAAGGCATTACAGGAACAACAAAAGCGTATTACAAAAGATGCACAGTCGCGAAAATGGAAACGGCATTTTGATGAACGTATCAGTAAGGCACGAGAAAAACATGACATAGATGGAGCTGAATAAGATGGGATGATGAATATGAACGTGTATTGCTTGGCAGTCTTACTTGCGATAGTGATGATTATTATAATTCTGAGCAACATATGAATGCCATTTATCTACCCAAGTATAAAAAAGAAAAACCATTATATATCGGATTCTTTAATACAGGTACCTATCAGGAAACTATCGGAGGATTTGGAAGATTGCAACATTGCCTGATACCACAACCTAAACATATTATTATTGATAGAGATAAAGAAGGTAATTTGATTACTTCTGTTTTTTCAGAACAACAAACCTCAGAACAATTGCTATCGATTCTGGGATATCAAAAACAATACCTAGAGATTATGAAATCTTTTGAGAGTAATGAACAAGAATTAATAACCATTTTATAAAATAACATTTAATTTTTTCGAAATGAAAAATAAAACCTATGCAGGAATACCTGAAGAGTATGGAAAATTGGAAACCGCTAAGATCGTTTTAATACCAGTTCCTTATGATGGAACAAGTACTTGACAAAAAGGAGCTGATAAAGGACCTGAGGCTTTTTTAGAAGCTTCAGAAAATATGGAATTGTATGATATAGAAACAGACTCAGAGGTATATAAAAATGGGATTTATCTTGCCGAACCAGTGACTGTAGACGCAACTCCCGAGGCAATGGTAGATGCTGTTCATCAAGAAACTAAAAGATTTATAAAAAAGAAAAAGTTTGTAACTGTTTTTGGGGGGCGAACATTCGGTGTCAATTGTTACGATTAGGGCTTTTAATGAAGTTTTTGATAACCTAACGGTATTGCATATAGATGCTCACGCCGATTTAAGAAAATCGTATGAAGGTAGTAGTTGCAATCATGCTTGTGCAATGTATGAAGCGAGTCAAAATACCAATTTAATTCAAGTCGGGATTCGTTCGATGGATATACAGGAAAAACCTGTAATGGATTATGACAAGGTTTATTTTGCTCATGAAATGGCAATAGATGATAACTGGATGGATTCGGTTATTGAACAAATGACAGATAACGTATTTATTACGTTTGATTTGGATGCTTTAGATCCGTCCATTTATCAAAGTAATGTGATCAAAAACATTACAAAAAACTATTTAACTCTAGCATCTTTTTAGTTTTTAGTCTAGCTTTTACTCAAACATAATTTATAGTATGTGATCAAACTTTTCAAAATAGAAATGTAACTTTATTAAGAGTGACTTGTCTTTATTAAAACTAATGTTATGAAAAATATAAAAATTATTATTAGTGTATTACTATTATCAAATACCATATTTGCTCAAATACATATAAAAGGGAATGTAGAAATTGATATGGATTTAGGGTTGTTAAACTGCAGTTTTAACTTATCAAATATTCCAGAAATTGAAGATTATCGCATATTGCTAAATAAAGGAATGAATATTAAATACTTTAAGAATACCAAAAACGAATTAATTAATTATAAAGGGCATTATGATGGTAAAATGCAAGGGGAAGCTATCGAATACACATTCAGAAGTAAATCAACAACATCTATTCCTAACGAGTTTAGTATAATTTATAAAGGTGCTTTTCCAATCTATAAAAATGAATTTAATCCATTTGATTATAAAGGTATTATTGCTTTTAATGGTGAGACTTTAAGAGCTGCCGAACAAACAAAATGGTACCCTGTTATTTATGATGCATCAAATGATAAATTATTAAACAGCTACACATATAATGTAACTGTTAAAATAAAAGGAGGAAATACTGTTTTTATTAATGGAACAGCTCCGAAAAAGGGAAATGTATCTCATTTTATTTCTAAAAAACCTTATCCTTTGTTATTATTTGCAGGTAGTTATATTTTCGTAGAAAATAATGGTGATTATATACTTAATACATCAATAAATACGGAAAATGCTGAAAAGGTTTTCGATAATATAGAAATTATAAAGTCTAAATTATCTAGTTACTTAAATTTAAAATTTACTGATAACATTTACCTTATTAGTCATAAAGCAATTAACAAAAGAAAAAAAGGGAGTAGTTGGGGATTTAACACTTATCCAGCATTTGCTTTTACCGGATTGGATTTTAATAATTTAGTAAATGAACAAGGGAATATTTCAAAGAGGAACTTTAAATATTTCGGACATGAATTTGCCCATAACTATTTTGGAAGCAATGTAAGTTCTGGTAAATTAAGTTGGTTTTGGTCAGAGTCTATAGCTGATTACTTATCCTACAATATTGTAGAAGATTTATGTGACATGGGCTATTTAAAAATAGTTTTATTAAAAGAAATAGAGGGTATAAAAGATGCTAATTTTATTTCTTTAAACAAGATTGAAAATAAGAATGAAATTAATGGAAAATATAGATATAGTCTAGGACCATTACTGTTGAAGTGCTTTGAAGACACTTTTGGAAGAAATAAAACGAATCTTGTATTAATATCTTTATTAGAGTTCGCAAAAAGTGAAACGTTAACACTACAACACTTTAAAAAATCTGCAATGAAAAGTGGAATTAATAAAGATAAGTTCGAAGAATTTGAAAATTATTTTATTAAAGATGAGAATTTCAAACAGAATATAATCAATGAAATTAAAAAAAAAATATAATTAACTGATTATTAACAAAATAATAAAAATGGATTAACCATTTAGTCGTATTTCATTTCTTGTTTAGATTAGAAAAAGACAATGAATTAAATATTAATTTTTAAGTAAACTGAAACATTTGCCATATTATGACATCTTTATAATAACTATAAAACTATTATGAAAAAAAATAGAAAATTTTTATTTCTTGCTTGTTTCTTGCTTGTTTGTTTAGCTTCAAGAAAGTCGTTTGCGCAAAATAGTTCATCTATTGACTCGATTATTCAGTTAAATAAATATACTTTTAAAATTGTAAACAATAAACTAGTTGGAAATGGTAACGACTTCCTTAAAAAAGAAGCTAAAAATTCTCAATTCTTCATGATTGGTGAATTGCATGGAAATAAAGAAACACCAAAATTTACTTCTGCAATTCTTAAATTATTAAAACCTGAAGGGTACAACAACTTTGCTGTTGAAATTGGACCTTTTAGTAACAAAAAACTGCTCTCTATTATTAAGCAAAAAAATGGTATTGATTCTTTATCCAATTTTTATAAAAAGTATAATCAAGATGGTTCAACAAACCCTATCCCCTTTTTTGACGGAATGGATGAAGTTAGAATGTTAGAAGTTGCTTTAACCAATGCTTATAATATCTGGGGAATCGATCAAGAGTTTATATATGCGGCTCCCTTTTTATTTGATGATATTTTTAATAAAATAAAAAAGTTAAAAAACAATTCAAAAGGCTATGAAAAGGTATATAAAAAAGCTCGTGCTTCTTTGTTAAAGCAACTTACTACTAAATCAAAGTCTAAATATAATTTCCTTTTGGATGATGCAATCATTAATGAGTTTATTTCTGAATCAAAAGGAATAGATAACGAGGTTACTACTCTATTGACAGAATTAGAAAAAAGCTGGAAAATATATGCTTACGGAAATGGTCCGACTAAACAACACTTTGAAAGTAATAACTCCAGAGCTATTATGATGAAACATTACTTTTTTGACTATTATAAAAAAGCTTTATCAAAGGAACCTAATCCAAAAATGATTTTAAAAATGGGAAGCATGCATACTGTTTATGGAAAAAATCCTTTAGCTATTTATGATATTGGAAATACTTTATATGAATTATCAACATTAAATAATTCCAAAAGTTTTAATATTGCCCTTACTGGTAGATATTATATTAGAAGTAGTGGAGAAAAAATTGATCGCTTAAAATATGTTCCAGAATATGAGAAATTATTTGAGCATCAGGAAGAAAACCTTTGGACTCTCATAGATTTAAGGCCTCTTAAAAAGGCTATTTACAATGGAAAAATTAAGGTAGATGATAAGAAATTCAAAGCTCTACTTTATAGATATGATTCTGTCCTTTTGAAAACTCTTAAAGCAACTACAGAAGATATTAGAGATTATAAAAACTAAATTCATTCCTTAAATCCGCAAAGATTAGATTTCACCTTTTGTTTTGTTAATTTTTTGATTTTGAAATTAACTTTTCGTGATTTATCATTTTTTTGTTGCTTATCAGACAAAGTATCCCTTACCCACTTTCTGTATCAAAAAGTGCGCGCAGGCGTATCATTTTTAAAAAGGTCGGAAGGCTGCCTTTAGGTATACCGCTTTTTTAAAAAGACGTGCCGTAGAGGTTTTATCCCAGCCCTATCTTAGTGTGTAATTATATATAATCACTGCTCTTAAAAACGAAATCGGAGAGTGCTAAAATCATAGAAAAAGCCAAGCCTTTCAGAAAAATTTAAAACGAGAGGTAAGGGAAATGTTGATATTATGATGAAAATTGTTATTTAACTTTAATATGAATGTATATGTTTGTCTCCGTTAAACTCCAAGCAGAGTTGTGCAGAAAAAAGAAACTGGTTCTAGCCTACTTAAAAGAGGATTTTTGTATAACTCCTCCTCATCCATTAATGCATATAACTGATTGATTATATTAGAAACAGTAGTCTCGTTTATTGTTTTTTTTGTCGGAGTACCATTTGTCTTTTTTGAAACTAAATGTTGATGTTTTTCATCTTTTTGAACTACTATTTGTAGTTTGAACACTCCATAGTATAATATCCACCACGAGAAAAAGGAAAGCATTATCCATAAAAAATTTGAAGCATATTCTGAATTGAATACATAAAGCTCTAAATTAGATAGAAGCCAAATGAAAATAACACATATTATTAAAAGGTTTACTCTTAATAACCAACGCCTTTTCTCTTCAGAAATAGTATTGGAGTTTTTTATTAAAATCCTTCCAAAAAAAATTAAAAACACGTTGTAGACAAACGGTGTAGTATCCCTAAGATAAAAAATTAGAACAGCTAAATCAGTATTATAAAGGTTAAAAATAGCATCTAAATCAAAAAAAGCTTCAATAATCAATGAACAAAAGAAAGGAAGATAAAGCCATTTATACCACTTTTTTTTAAGGTACTTATGTCGAATTTGAATTAAAAAATAGGTAAATAAAGTAACTGCAAATAGATATTCCAACTGGATATATCTTAAAAATTCTAAAACGGCATTTTCTTTGTCAGACCATCCTAAAAAGGTCAAACTTGTGAGTAAAAAAAGTGATAGCGAGAGATAATTATTTGCGCGACTTTTATAAAAACCAGTAATGACTAACGAGGTACTTATAAAATATCCTAAAATTCCGCTGGTAATAATTGCATAATCTAATATTGTTTTGTTCAATCTTTGTGAAAATTAATTATGTCTAAATTATTGTCGCTAAATAATGTTAACATAATATAGTTTATTTCCTGAATATAGAAGTAAGATACCCAACAAAAAAGCAAGACAATATTTACTTGCTTTGATAAATTTTGTTTTAAAAGTGACCCATTTAAGATTCGAACCTAAAACTAATTATGAAATCAAACATTCAAAAGAATGAAATTCTTTCTTAAAATTATTCTAATATCCAGTTGCCTTTTTCT
>CAKMZM010000171.1 GCA_929200365.1 uncultured Flavobacteriaceae bacterium
GGAACTTAACGGGAAAGCATAATAAATTAACTAGAAATAAACTATACCAATTTAATATCTTCCTTAAACAACATGTAGATGTATTCTGCATGCACCTCTACCTGATGTTGATTTTCTAGACAATGAAACAGTAGGTGAATCAATCCATAATCTCCCAAGCTATCCCGATATTCATATTTGGTCTTATTTTTCACCCATAGAACAAAACAACATAAATGCCCTATTTCTCCTAGTTTTTTTGGTATCTTTTAGACATTCTCTAAATTCATCTAATGTCATAAATGCATATTCATCATACTTTCTTTTGCAGAAGTTATAATCAAAAGTATGCTTATACGATTGTAATTTTCGGTTCTGTATTTCGTAGTTAATACCACTCATAGCATAAGAGTAATTTGTATTAGGTTAAATATTCATGTTTTCATAAACATACAATTCGAGATTATTACTGTTTTACAAAACGTATGCCAGAATTTTAAAAAATAAACTCAAAAAAAGCCTAAATAAATTTTAATTAATGATCTGTAATTCTTTTAAATAGGAATAATTCCAGTACAATTGTTTTACTTTTGTTCTCTTAATCCTTCAGTACAATACTCAAAAAAGTAAGAGTGTAACAGAAATTTAATTTTTTTAATGATTTGATTTTAAATCAATTAACTTTTTATTTTAACAACTGTTGTTAATAAAACCTGATAAGTTTATTTTAAAAAATCAAGTATGTCTATTAAATTTACTTTTGAATTTGATTCGATTATGGTATGTTTTTTGGGGAAGAGACTGCTATAATGAATAATTTGGAAAATAAATCAAATCTAGAATTATGCGGTATAAGGTAATTGATGCAAAAAGTCAGTATTTTGGCAAAGTATTGGATTTCGAATCCTGCGCTACTTTAAGTGATCTGGGAGGAGTACTTTTAAGGATCGGAAGAAACAAGGTTTCACTTTTTAAATTTAATGAAGTAGAATTGGTATAATCACCATTTTACGTCACTCTACTTTCTCTGTTATCGATGAACCATTAATAAATATAGCGAAATAAGTTATTTTAGTTCAGTAATTCGTTTTACATACTTACCAATAACATCAAACTCAAGGTTAACAATGCTCCCTGTCTTAAAAGTATTAAAGTTTGTATGCTCATAAGTATACGGAATAATAGCCACGCTAAACTCGTTCTTTTTAGAATTAACCACAGTTAAGCTCACTCCATTAACTGTTACCGATCCTTTTTCTATAGTTATATTGTATAATGAAGGATCATAATCAAAAGTAAAATACCAACTTCCATTAGCTTCAGTAATAGTAGTACAAACCGCCGTTTGATCCACATGCCCTTGCACAATATGCCCATCTAACCTATCTCCTAATTTCATTCCCCTTTCCAGATTAACAACAGCACCAACAGCAAGAGCATTAAGATTAGTCTTATCCAGTGTTTCTTTGATCGCTGTAACGGTATACATATCTTCATTAATAGATACTACTGTTAGACAGACACCATTATGCGCTATGCTTTGATCAATTTTCAATTCTGAAGTAAAATTCGCACGTATCGTAATATCCAGATTTTCTTTATTCGTTTGCAAAGAAGTAACGATTCCTAATTCTTCAATGATTCCTGTAAACATAAATGCGAATTATTTAATTAAATTTGTTGTCTCGAAGTTTGAGACCTGATTTTAGGTTTCAAAAATACTGATAAAGTAGTTTATATAATGAAGAAAGAAGAAAAAATAAGATTAGGAATTTCTATAGGTGATCTTAATGGAATAGGAAGTGAAGTTATCCTTAAAACTTTTGAAGATTCACGAATGTTAGATTTTTGTACCCCTGTAATTTTTGCCTCGGTAAAAATTCTTTCCTTCCTAAAAAAACAATATAAAAGTAATATAAACCTTCATGGTATTGATAAGACATCTCAGATTCTGGATGGTAAAATAAATGTACTTAATGTCTGGAAAGAAGCTGTTAATATTAATTTTGGACAAGAAGATGAAAAAGTAGGTGACTATGCGATCAAATCACTTAAATATGCAACCGAAGCTTTAAAAAACAATCAAATTGATGTACTAATAACAGCACCTATTAATAAACACAGTATTCAGTCAGAAGAATTTAAATTCCCAGGACATACTGATTATCTGGATCAGGAACTAGAAGGAAACAGCCTTATGTTTATGATCACCGATGATTTAAAAATCGGATTACTTACTGATCATGTAGCTGTTAAGGATATCGCAAATACCATAACACCAAAATTGATTGAGCAAAAAATAAATACCATTCATCATGCACTTAAACAAGATTTTGGTATTTCAAAACCAAAGATTGCGGTACTAGGAATTAATCCACATAGTGGAGACAATGGTGTAATTGGTAAAGAAGATGAAGATGTATTAAAGCCAACGATTCAAAAAATTAATGAATCTGGTAAATTAGTATACGGTCCCTATGCAGCAGATAGTTTTTTTGGCTCTAATAATTACAAAGCCTTTGATGCAGTTGTAGCTTCATATCATGATCAGGGATTAATTCCTTTTAAAACCCTTTCATTTGGAAAAGGAGTAAATTACACCGCAGGACTCAACAAGGTACGCACCTCTCCTGATCACGGTACTGCTTTTGAAATTGCAGGAAAAAATATGGCCGATAACAGCTCGTTTAAAGAAGCTGTTTTTGCAGCATTAAAAATTTTTAAAAATAGAAATGAGTATAATGAATTAACCAAAAACCCTTTAAAAAGGCAGCCGAGAAAACCACAAAATAGAAACAAAAGTGAGTGAGTATCCCAGTAATGTGGATGAGTGAAAATCGAGAGTTATTAGAATCCTAGGTTTAATAAGTCACAAAATCTAAATAAAACTCACTCATCAATCTACTCAGATACTCAGAAGCTCATCCATTCAAAGACTAAATCACTAACAATCTGATATAATTTTGTTTACAAAAATACTTTCATAACAAATTTTTATTATCTTTGCACCCGCCTTTATCAAATCGATGGGCACTTGAAACTGATGATGAAATGATACAACTTAAAGAGTATACTATTCCTTTTGTTGGGCTGAAGCAAGGATTACACCAGTTTGAATATCAAATTGATAATACGTTCTTTGAGCATTTTGAGTATGATGAGTTTAATGCATCGACAGTAAAAGTTGATATGGAGTTTACTAAAAAAACAACAATGTTAGAACTTCAATTTAAAGCAACAGGAACTGTAAATGTAAATTGTGATCTCACCAACGAACCTTTTGACTTGCCTATTAAGAATGATTTTTTTTTAGTAGTAAAGTTTGGAGACGAATATAATGATGAAAATGAAGAGCTTCTTATTATTCCTCATGGAGACTATGAAGTAAATATTCAACAATATATTTATGAGCTAATTGTTTTGGCTATGCCATCAAAAAGAGTTCATCCAGGGGTTGAAAACGGAACATTACAATCAGATATACTTGAAAAACTAGAAGAATTAAGTCCGAAAGAAAAAACAATAGTAAATAACAATGAGGAAACAGATCCTCGCTGGGATAAATTAAAAAACTTATTAAACGATAAACAATAGCTAAGCAATGGCACATCCTAAGAGAAAAATATCGAAAACAAGAAGAGATAAAAGAAGAACGCATTATAAAGCTTCTGTACCACAAATAGCTACTGATCCAACTACAGGAGAAGCGCATTTATATCACAGAGCACACTGGCACGAAGGTAAATTATACTACCGTGGTCAAATTGTTATCGACAATACAGAAGAAGAAGTAGCGTAAGGATATTGTTAAAATTTTAAAGAGAACTCTCACAAATGTGAGAGTTTTTTTGTTTTTAGTTGAATATGTGTCAAAATCCAGTTATTTTGCGCCATATTTGTGTATAATTTAGTAATTTCGACAACTTTTTGAGCACATTATTGTGCTATAGTTTGTGAAACTAAAACTAAGATATGAGTAAAATCACAGCCGCTATCACCGCTGTAGGTGCATATGTGCCAGACTATGTGTTAACTAATGATATATTAGCCACAATGGTCGAAACTAACGACGAATGGATAACCAGTCGTACAGGTATTAAAGAACGCCGAATACTAAAAGATAAAGATAAGGGAACCTCTTTCTTGGGTATAAAAGCAGCAGAAGATCTAATCGCTAAAAAAAATCTCGATCCTAAAGAGATTGATATGGTGATTTTTGCAACCGCAACTCCAGACCTTCTAGTTGCTGCCACAGCAGCGTATACTGCCTCAAAGATCGGAGCTGTTAATGCTTTTTCTTATGATTTACAAGCTGCGTGTTCCAGTTTTTTATATGGGATGTCAACCGCTGCCAGCTATATAGAATCAGGAAGATATAAAAAAGTATTAGTAATAGGAGCAGATAAAATGTCTTCTATTATAGACTATACTGATCGTACTACTTGCATCATTTTTGGTGATGGTGGGGGTGCAGCTCTTTTTGAACCCAATTATGAAGGTTTAGGACTTCAAGACGAATACTTGCGTACCGATGGTATCGGAAGAGAGTTCTTAAAAATCGAAGCAGGAGGATCTATATTGCCCCCAACAGAAGAAACTGTAGCCAAAAGGCAGCATTTTGTTCAACAAGATGGAAAAACTGTATTCAAATATGCAGTTTCTAATATGGCAGATGCTAGTTCTAAGATTATGGAACGTAATAGCTTAACAGGACAGGATGTAAATTGGCTTATTCCTCATCAGGCCAATAAACGAATTATTGACGCTACAGCCAAAAGAATGGAACTAGATGAGAGTAAAGTTCTTATGAATATTGAACGGTATGGTAATACAACCTCGGGTACCTTACCATTACTATTACACGACTATGAAAAACAACTCAAAAAAGGAGATAATATCGTATTTGCCTCATTCGGTGGAGGTTTTACCTGGGGGTCTATTTACCTTAAATGGGCCTATAATTCCTAAACAACTAAAACACACAATACCCACATTATGGATTTAAAAGAAATTCAGAATTTAATTAAATTCGTAGCCAAATCAGGAGCTAGCGAAGTAAAGTTAGAAATGGATGACATTAAAATCACCATTAAAACTGCATCAGAAGATGGTAAAGAAACGACAATTGTACAACAACTGCCAGTAACTCCTCAAGTGGTAGCTCCTGTACAATCACAATCAGCACCTACAGCAGTAACACCTGTAGCAGTTACAGAAGAAAAAAGTGCTTCTGACGATAATTCAAAATACATAACGATCAAATCACCTATAATAGGTACACTCTATAGAAAACCATCACCAGACAAACCTACATTTGTAGAAGTTGGGGATTCAATAAAAGAAGGAGATGTGCTTTGTATTATTGAAGCTATGAAGCTTTTTAATGAAATTGAAAGTGAAGTTTCGGGTAAAATTGTAAAAGTATTAGTCGATGACTCTTCTCCAGTAGAATTTGATCAACCACTATTCTTAGTAGATCCATCATAAGTAAATCCATATTTTCAAATCTCAAAAATTCCAAAAATACATATCGAGAATTGGAGTTTGTTGTTTGAATATTGTAATTTCTAAGAAGTATGTTTAAAAAAATTCTAATTGCAAATAGAGGTGAGATTGCATTGCGTGTAATCAGAACCTGCAAAGAAATGGGAATAAAATCTGTAGCAGTCTATTCTACAGCAGATGCAGAAAGCCTACATGTACGTTTCGCAGACGAAGCAGTTTGTATCGGGCCTGCACCCAGTAACGAATCCTACCTTAAAATGTCTAATATTATTGCTGCTGCAGAAATCACAAATGCAGATGCAATACATCCAGGCTATGGTTTCCTTTCAGAGAATGCTAAATTCTCTAAAATATGTGAAGAGCACGAAATAAAATTTATCGGAGCCAGCGCAGAAATGATTGATAAGATGGGTGATAAAGCTTCTGCAAAAGCAACTATGAAAGCAGCAGGGGTGCCTACAATACCTGGTAGTGAAGGCATTTTAGATTCTTTTGAAGAGACCGAAAAACTTGCCGACGAAATGGGATACCCGGTAATGCTAAAAGCTACAGCTGGTGGTGGCGGAAAAGGTATGCGCGCCGTATGGGCAAAAGAAGATCTGAGAAAAGCATGGGACAGTGCTAGACAAGAAGCAGCAGCTGCCTTTGGTAATGATGGTATGTACATGGAAAAACTTATCGAAGAACCCAGGCATATCGAAATTCAGATCGTTGGAGACAGCAATGGCAGAGCCTGTCATTTATCCGAAAGAGATTGCTCGGTACAACGCAGACACCAAAAACTTACAGAAGAAACACCTTCTCCGTTTATGACAGATGATCTACGTAAAAAAATGGGAGAAGCTGCTGTAAAAGCTGCCGAATTTATTAAATACGAAGGAGCCGGAACTGTAGAATTTTTGGTAGATAAACACCGTAATTTCTACTTCATGGAAATGAATACCCGTATTCAGGTAGAGCATCCTATTACAGAGCAAGTAGTTGATTATGATCTAATTAGGGAACAGATTCTTGTAGCTGCCGGAGTGCCAATTTCTGGCAAAAATTATTTCCCTCAACTACACTCTATCGAATGTCGAATCAATGCCGAAGATCCATATAAAGATTTTCGCCCTTCACCAGGTAAAATCACCAATTTACATATTCCTGGTGGGCATGGCGTACGTGTAGACACTCATGTATATAGTGGGTATACTATTCCACCTAATTATGATTCTATGATCGCCAAGTTGATTACCACTGCGCAAACACGTGAAGAGGCTATCAATAAAATGAAAAGAGCATTAGATGAATTTGTCGTTGAAGGAATAAAAACTACCGTTCCTTTTCATAGACAACTAATGGATAATCCAGATTATGTTTCTGGAAATTATACCACCAAGTTTATGGAAGATTTTGAAATGGAAGATTCAACAGAATAACAACAAAAAAAGCCTCAGTAATGAGGCTTTTTTGTGCCTTTTTTTACGTATCAAAAAATAATTTTCCGAGATAATAAGATCTACCTCTTAATCTCTTTAGGAACAATTATATTTGTTTTCTAACAAATCAGATTTTTCTTCTATGAATTTTAGTTATTGGGAACATAAAACCTGGTTGTCTGATATTGATTTTACTATTGTTGGAAGCGGAATTGTAGGGCTTAGCTGTGCCTTAAGATTACAAAATAATTTTCCGAAAGCTAAAATTCTTATCCTAGAGCGTGGTATATTACCCAATGGAGCTAGCACCAAAAATGCAGGTTTTGCCTGTTTTGGAAGTCTCTCTGAAATTCTGGATGACCTAAATTCTCATAGTGAAGAAGAAGTGCTACAGCTTGTCAAAAAAAGGTACGACGGATTTCAATTATTAAGACAACACTTGGGAGATCAGGCTATCGGTTATTTTCAAAACGGCGGTTATGAACTCTTTACCAAAAATGATCAAACCCTTTATGAAGACTGTTTTT
>CAKMZM010000172.1 GCA_929200365.1 uncultured Flavobacteriaceae bacterium
TTTTTGACCCTGAGTTACACAAATAATATTCAGCTAGCTTTTTTTAAAACTGTGTCAAATCGTTAGACAGTAGTTTGTTTTTTCATGAATGCTTTGTGGAGTTTTGTAAAAAACTCTTCAGTTTTATATGGTTTAGGTATAATATCATTAAATCCATTATCATAGAACTCATCCAAATTGTCATCAAGAGTAACTGCTGTTAATGCTATAATAGGGATTTTTTTATTGAATTTCCTAATTTGTTTTGTAGCCTCGATCCCACTAATTCCAGGCATATGAATATCCATAAGAATCAAATCAAAAGTATTTTCTTTTGTTTTATATATTGCAATATCACCATTATCAGCAACATCACATTTTATCTCGTTCTTTTCTAAGATTTTTCTTGTAATTAGCTGATTTATTTTATTGTCTTCGACAATCAATATACGTTTATCAATCAGTATACTATAATCAATTTTTTTAGCCTCTTCGGTATAATTAGTGTTTTTGTCTTCAAAAACCTCAAATTTGATATTAAATAAAAACTTTGATCCTTTACCTAATTCACTTTCTAGTTTAATTTCACTGTCCATTAAGGATAATAAGTTTTTTACTATTGATAGTCCTAAACCTGTACCGCCAAATTTTCTGTTAATTTGTACAGAACCTTGAGTAAAGTTTTCGAAAATACTAAGCTGTTTCTTTTTTGATATTCCTACTCCATTATCTTCAATTTCAAAATTAAGGAAGACTTTGTTATCAATTTGATTAGTAATACCTTTTACCCGAATCCAAATATCTCCATTTTGTGTAAACTTTATAGAATTTCCGATAAGGTTAATTAAGACCTGAGAGACTTTTAATGGATCACCTTTAAGTTTAGTTGGGATAGATTCATCAAACTCATAATGTAAATTATTATTTCGGTCTTTAGCAGATTTTCCCAGAGCTATTAATACATCGTTTATTCGTTTTTTTAGATTAAATGATGTGTTTTCTATTTCTACCTTATTGGCTTCTAGTTTATTGAGGTCTAGTATGTTATTGATTAATGATAATAGGTATTCTCCAGAAAATTTGAGAGAATTAAGATGTTCTTTTTGGTTAGGAGTAGGACTTTCTTCTAGTAATAGATGTGTTAATCCTGTAACAGCATATAATGGTGTTCTTAATTCGTGTGTTATAGTAGAAAGAAATTGAACTTTAGCTTCACTAGCTCTTTCTGCATTTTCTTTTGCCAATATAAGCTCTGTGTTCTTATTTTGTAATAATTCGTTTGCTTTGGCTCTTAGATTATTATTTTTATAAAGAGAAAGTGCTAAAAGGGATAGTATTGTTATTAGAGCAATACCTAATATAGTAGTAAGTCGTCCTAATTTTAAGGATTTTTGTTGTTGTATGTTTTCTTCTGTTAACTCTTCTATTAGAACATTATTTTCATTTAGATTTAATTTTGCACCTGCTTCTTGAGCTATAATTTCTTTGTTGGTGTTAAAAAGTGCATCTTTTATTTTTTCGTGTGCTTTAAGGTTCTCAAGAGAAGCAGGATAATCTTCTTTTTGCTCATATATTTTACTATATAGTTCGAAACATTCTGATTGTATTTCTGCATACCCCATATTTTTGCCAATTTTCATAGCTAGATCATTGGTTTTTATGGCTTGATCAGGTTGATTGATCAATAATTGTGCTCTCGCTTTATTTGTGTAGAGTTTTGCTTTGAAATAATGCTGATCAAATGAATTTATGAAAGGAAGTCCACCATCAAAATGTTGTATAGCTAATTCAGGATTTTCTTGAGCAAGAGCCAAAAGTCCAAGATTTAATTTTATAATCCCTTCCTGGCTTTTGAAATCATTTTTTTTGACTATTATAAAAGCGTCTTCAAGAAATTTTAATGCTGTTTTAAATTTTTTGAGCTTTGTGGCAATTGATCCATATATAGTATATGAAGAAACAAGCATAAATTCATCTTTGGTTTTATCCTGAAAAGCAATCGCATCAAGAATTTGTTCTTCGGCTTTTTTTAGATCTCCTAATTCACGGTATAGCTTTGCAAGTACCATGTTGGTTTTTGCTATATAAGTTTTGTCTTGTTGCTGTAATGCAAGCTCTTTTGCGTTGATAATATTAGAAAGTGCAAGTTCTAATCTAGTTTGGTCAATAGATTGTGAAGCCTTCATCAAATAGTTCTCAATAGAGTCATTCATCTGATTGTTTTCTGAGAGTTCAGTCGTTTGTGCAGAACCAAGAAAACAACAAATAAGCAAAAATCGCGCTATTAAATATTTGATTTGGGTTGGCATTTTCCTTTGGAATATCTCAACTAAGATAGTTATTTCTTACAAATGTTAATAATTAAATCAATTATTCTAGTACTATACCCTATTTCATTATCATACCACCCTATGATTTTTACCATTTTTCCTATCACCGAAGTCATTAGAGAATCAAATGTACAAGAGTATGGATTCCCAAGTATATCAACAGATACGATTGGATCTTCTGTATATGATAAAATACCTTTTAAGTTAGTTTGAGAAGCCTTTTTAAATTCATTATTTATTTCTTGAATAGAAGTTGGTTTTTTAACATTAAAGGTAATATCTGTTAATGATCCATTGGGAACAGGTACTCTAATGCCACATCCTCCTATAACATCATTTAACTCAGGGAAAATTTTTGTTAATGCTTTTGCTGCTCCTGTTGTTGTGGGAACTATAGACTGACTGGCAGCTCGGGCTCTTCTTAAATCTCTATGTGGTTGATCATGTAAACTTTGATCGGTAGTGTAACTGTGTACAGTGGTAATATAGGCTTGTTCAATACCACAAAGGTCATTAATTACCTTGATCATAGGGGCTGCATTATTTGTGGTACAAGAGGCATTAGATAAAATAGTCTCTGATCCATCAAGAAGATGATCATTTACACCTACCACAATAGTTTTTATGCTATCTTCTGTAGAAGGAGCAGATAAAATAACTTTTTTAGCTCCAGCTTCCAAGTGTTTTTCTGCATCAATTCTAGTTTTAAATTTCCCTGTTGATTCAATAACAATGTCTACATCATATTTTTTCCAGTCACAATCTTCAGGTTTTTTTTCATTAAGTAATGGTATTGATATATCTTGTACTATAATATGATCTTTGGTATGGGATACCTCAAAAGATAAAATACCATGTATACTATCATATTTAAGAAGATGACTTAAGGTTTTTGAGTCGGCAAGGTCATTTATAGCAACAACTTGTATGCTAGGATGATTGATTAATAATCTGAACAGGTTACGACCTATCCTTCCAAAACCATTAATGGCAATTCTAATGGGTATACTCATTAAATCTGTATTGCTTTTTTGACTAGGTTAAATGCTTTTGTGCTTTATATGAAGATCTTACTAAAGCACCACTTTCTACATGCCTGAATCCCATTTCTAATCCTATTTCTTCATATTTTTTAAACTGATCCGGAGTTATAAATTGTTTTACAGGAAGATGTTTTTTACTTGGTTGTAAATATTGCCCTATTGTAACAATATCCAAATCGACAGCTCTAAGATCTCTTAATGTTTGTATAACTTCTTCTTCTTTTTCACCAAGTCCAAGCATAATTCCACTTTTTGTGCGCTCAATACCATTTTCTTTAAGGTATTTTAGAACTTGTAAGCTTTGCTCATACTTAGCTTGAATACGAACTTCTCTGGTTAACCTCTTTACGGTTTCCATATTATGAGAAACTACTTCTGGTTTTACTGTAATAATTCTGTCTATATTTTTTGTTTTTCCTTGAAAATCTGGAATCAATGTTTCTAATGTAGTTTCTGGATTCATTCTGCGAATTGCTTGAATTGTTTCTGCCCAAATGATCGATCCTCCATCTAATAAATCATCTCTATCCACAGATGTGACAACAGCATGCTTTATATTCATTAGTTTTATGGATCGTGCCACTTTTTCAGGCTCTTCCCAGTCTACAGTTTCTGGTCTTCCAGTTTTAACGCCACAAAAACCACAAGAACGTGTACATATGTTGCCTAAAATCATGAAAGTAGCAGTACCTTCACTCCAACATTCTCCCATATTAGGACAGCTTCCCGAGGTACAGATAGTATGTAAACTATACTTGTCTACCAACCCCCGAAGTTCTGTATATTTTTTTCCTGTGGGAAGCTTAACACGTAACCACTTTGGTTTCCCTTTAGGAGGAGCTATGTTAACAACATCATTATTCATAGTAAGTAATATTTTTAGCAAAAATACAAAGAAAGCTTAGATTAAAATGAAGTTTTGAATAAAGTTAATACATCATGATAAGAAGTACTTTTATGGTATCAAAAAGAACTCTAATTATAAGCTATTTTATTTTATGATAAAACCAGATTTTTATAAATGGATTTAACACAAGGTTAAAATTAAGTTAATATAAAATTTTTCTTGAATTTGGCAGTTATCTAACGTGATAAAATAGCAAAAATCATGCATGAAGAATTGGTAAGTCTTAAAACAACAAAAAGAAATCGAAAGCGTGTAGAAAAATGGTTACTTAATAATCATAGATATATTAATATAACTGCTTTAGAAAAAGAAATTTCTGGACCAAAAGGATTGGTTCAAAAATTTGTTAAATATGATAAAAAGATTAATGATAAGTGGATTGATCCACTATATGATGTAATCAAAAAATTCACTTCTTTTACCTTACGATAGCTTTTTTGTTTACAAAAAATTAATGCTTTGTATTGGTAATTATTTCAGAAAGTAGTTTTCGGGCTCTTAACAACTTTACTTTAACATTATTTATAGGTTCGTTGAGGTAACTAGCAATTTCTTTATAACTTAATTCCTGAAAATATCTTAAGTTAATTACTTTTTGATAATTAGGTTTTAATTGTTTAATATAAAGGAGTAACTGAGCTAAGTTTTGCTCAGTAATTAATTTATCTTCTGGAGTTGGATTATCATCGACAATCTTGTATACTGCATCATCTACGTGTGTTGTGGTTTTGGATTGAATTGATGCATTTTTTTTTCGCAACAAGTCTATATGAATGTTTTTTGATATTTGAATCAACCATGTTTTAAAGTTATATTCCTCTTTAAATGTGTCAATTTTATCAAATGCCCGAGAAAAACTTTGTATAGTAATATCTTCGGCTTCGTACTCGTCCTGAGTTTTTTTTAACTGAAAATTGTAAACATCATTCCAAAAAGTATCCAAAAGATAATTAAAAGATATTTGTTTCCCTTCTTTAGCTTTTTTAATATGATCTTCTAAAAGGATAGGGTTTTCGTTTTTCAATGTATTGTTTTTGAGTGAATCAAGGTACTTAACAAGAAATTATTCAGCGTGTTTTTCTTCATTACAGCTTGAGTACTGATCTGGAGTTTTACCACAAAGAGAACATGATTCACCCTCCTTATTCAAGAAAGGGCTTTGGCTTGCGCATGTGCCAGCAAATTTACCATCTTTTTTAGCCCATAATTTAATTGCAATACCACCAAATGCTAATAGTAATAAAACAATTGTAAGTAATAAAAGCTTCATAATAATATAAAAATCAAAATTGGTTACAAAGATACAAAGAATGTATGGCTAAGAGACTATTAAATAAAAAATTAAAGAATGAAGTGTTAATTCTTGATTAATATTACTCTTTTTGGTTAGGGCTATATAATATTGACTTCAGTCTCCAGAAGAACATCAAACTTTTCTTTTATTTTTGTTACAATTTTTTTTGATACATTCAAAATTTCATTTCCCGAGGCATTATCATAGTTTACCAAAACCAAAGCTTGTTTTTCATGAACTCCTGCGTCACCCCAACGTTTCCCTTTAAAACCAGATTGTTCTATTAACCAGCCTGCTGGGATTTTAATGTATTCTTTATCTATTTTATAAAAAGGAATATTAGGATATGTTTTTTGAAGGTTGATAAAATGATTAATTTTTATAACGGGGTTTTTAAAAAAACTACCACTGTTTCCTATTTTTGTAGGATCAGGAAGTTTACTTTTTCGTATAGAAATTACTGCTTCAGAGACATCTTTAATTGTTGGTTTGGTAATTCCCTGATGGGTCAAAGCGTTTTTAATAGCACCATAATTTGTATTAAGAATGTGTTCTTTTTTGGTTAATTTGAAGGTAACTTTTGTAATTATGTACTCGCCTTTTACATCATTTTTAAAAATAGAGTTGCGATATCCAAATTTACAATCTTGATTTAAAAAAATGCGTTTTTCTCGTGTAGTGATATGGATTGCTTCACAACTCGTCATTGTATCTTTAAGTTCTACACCATAAGCACCAATATTTTGAATAGGGGCACTACCAACATACCCAGGGATTAAGGACAAGTTTTCTAACCCACCATAGTTGTTTTTGATACAGTATTGTACAAAATCATGCCAATTTTCTCCTGCATATACAGATACATGTACATGCTTATCTGATTCTTCTGTAATTGTAATTCCTTTTATAGCAATATGTAGCACTAACATATCTAGATTTTTTGTCAATAGCATATTGCTTCCACCACTCAAAATAAAAAGTGGATTTTTATTGCTTTTTGAGAGTATCGTATCAAGTTTAGATTCTGATGTTATAGTTATAAACTCAGCAGCAACGACATCAATTCCGAAAGTATTGTATTTTTTTAAAGATTTATTATATTCAATTTTCATTCGAGTAAATTAAGTTTAAATTTCATATAATCACTGTTTTAAATATAGCTATAAAGAAGATCTTCTGGTAAAATTTTCATACACACACTCTTAGTAATATTCTTTTGTACTTAGTTGATACGATTAGTTTCATGATCGTGATTTTCCTAACAGTTACACTTTTGTTTTTACTTATCATATATTCAATCCTTTTTCTTGTAAAATAGAATAGTGCTCAAATCCATCGTATTATAAATTCTAATTCTCGATATACTTCATCAAAAATCAAAAATAAGTTATATTTGATGGTAAGTTGTATTAATTGCTTTATTTCTTTTTGTTATATAAATAACCAGTTAGGTTACAAATTTATGATAGTTTTGGTTTTTTGGTAATTAGTTTTTCGAACTTTGCAATAGAGATGGTAAAGCAAAACCATTTCCTATTTTAGAAATAACAAGAACTGCTTTAATAGTAAATTGCGTAGAAGAACTAAGTACATGACAAAAAAATAGGATAAGCATAAAATTATTGTATTACTATTCACAGTTAATTTTTGTCATGTACTAAAGTAGAAGAATTATAATAATTTGTATAAAAAGACTTAGGAACAATAATTTTATCATCTGGATTTGTAATACTACCATAGTAAAAATTAGTGTTTCACTACTACCAGTGGTTATCAGAATATTGAGAGAAGATACTGTAATGTCATATTTTACATAATAATAGATTGGTCTATTTTTAAAACTCTAAATATCCAGAA
>CAKMZM010000173.1 GCA_929200365.1 uncultured Flavobacteriaceae bacterium
ATTCTAAATTGAGAATTGTAAATATCTTTGCCCCATGCAATCTAAGACAAAATTATACCTTTCTATACTACTCCCAATTCAAATCATCCTGATTCAGATTCTTTCTTTTTTTCCAGAAGTTGTTGAGCGATTGTATAGTAATGGCCTTTTTATTTATACTTCGAAGGTTTTACGATATGTATTTGGGTGGCTTCCATTTTCTTTTGGAGATATCCTATACTGTGTTTTGATCATTATGTTAATTCGTTTTTTATTTCAGAAAGTATTTAAAAAACGTATCGTATGGAAAGAAGTAACATTTGATATTGGCGCTACTTTATCTATTGTGTATGCTTGTTTTCATATCCTTTGGGGAATGAATTACTACAGATTACCATTGCATGAGATATTAGAATTAGACGATGAATATACTGAAGAAGAACTAATTAATGTTTCTGAAAAACTAATAGTTAAAGCTAATTCTTTGCATCTTCAACTAGAGTCTAATGATTCTTTGCCTATACAAATACCATACACCAAAGAAGAAATTTTTCGCAAAACGATTCCGGCATACGAACAATTACATCAGATAGTTCCTGTATTACAATATCACCCCAAAAGTATTAAAACGTCTATATTAAGTTTACCGCTTACCTATATGGGATTTAGTGGATATTTAAACCCTATTACTAATGAGGCTCAGGTAAATGGATTGATACTTAACTATAAAACCCCCACAACAAGTTGCCATGAAGAAGCACATCAATTAGGATTTGCCAAAGAAAATGAAGCTAATTTTATCGCTGCATTAACCACAATGAATTACGACGATATATATTTTAATTACAGTGGTGCAACCTTCGCTTTAAAATTCTGTCTTAATGATCTTTATCTTCGCAATGAGGAAAAAGCAATTTGCCTTATCGAAAAATTAAGACCTGGTATTAGAAAAAATTATGCCGAAGTAAATGAGTTTTGGGAATCGTATGAAAATCCTCTGGAACCCATTTTTAAAAGTACGTATGATAGTTATTTAAAAGCTAATAACCAACCCGATGGTATGGATACGTATAGCTATGTTGTAGCTTTATTGGTTAACTATTATAAGACAAAATTATAGTAGCATATTAGTCCTACTTTGTCATATAAGAGCGTTTCCCTATCGGGTCGGGCTTTTCGTTACAATTCCTCGCACCTCCCTTAGTCGGGCTGTGGGATTTTCACTACAATCCCTAACACATTTTTACCAGCAGTCATTGGTAATGATGATAAAGTAGGGTTAGTTTTGAAATCGTTTAAACAAATATTTAATGTTAAAACAATCATAATTAACAACCTCTTTTTATTTCAACTATTATCTTTAAGAGCATATTTAAACATAATAAGAACTGAAAATTAGTAGTTTGAGGTTCTTAGCATACTTAAAGTAATGGTTTTCAACAAACAAGGATTTTAAATATGCTCTAAATTTGATTCAATATACTTTTACACTATACTTAATACTTATGAAAAAACTTCTATTATCACTTGTAGTGATATACGGAATTTCAAATTCTTACTCTCAAGATTATTTCCCCAAAAATGATGGGGTTAATACAACAAATTCTAATTACACTGTATTTAAAAATGCAACGATTCACACCACACCCGATACCGAGATCAAAAATGGAACTCTGGTAATCCAAAAAGGCAAGATTACACAGGTAGGGAATGCTATTACGCCCCCTGCAAATAGTGTGATAATTGATCTGAAAGGAAAGCACATTTATGCATCTTTTATTGATCCGTTTACTAATTTTGGTGTCGAAAAACCTAAACGTATAAGAGGAAATTCGTCTAGAAACACCCCTCAATATAAAGCTTCTCGAGAAGGGTATTACTGGAACGACCACATTCGCCCCGAAACAAATGCCTTAACTCATTTTAAGTATGATCATAAAACAGCCACCGAATATATAAAAGAAGGATTCGGGGTTCTCAACACACATATGCCAGACGGTATTGCTAGAGGAACAGGAGTATTGGTAGCTCTCAATAATGAAGGTACAGAAGGTGATCGATTATTAAGTGATCGCTCATCACAATTCTTATCTTTCTCTAAAAGTAACAAAAGTAAACAAGTGTATCCTACATCTTTGATGGGAGCTATGGCTTTATTAAGACAAATGTATTATGATGCCGATTGGTATGCTGACGGTAATGCTACTAATAAAGATTTATCACTAGAAGCCTTAAACAACAACAAAAACCTTCCGCAAATTTTTGAAGCTGGAAGTCGAATAAATGGTTTTAGAGCAGATAAGGTTGGAGACCTGTTTAATACACAATATATACTTGTTGGTGGTGGAGACGAATATGCCAGAATCGATAAAGTAAAAGCGACCAATGCCAAATATATTATTCCTCTTGATTTTCCCGAAGCCTATGATGTATCAGATCCTTTTATGGCTAATCTGGTAAGTCTCGGAGATATGAGACATTGGAACCAGGCACCGGCAAACCCTGCCGTATTATCAAAAAACGGAGTGATTTTTTCTTTAACCACTCATAAATTAAAAAAGATTTCAGATCTAAAAAACAGAATTATACAAGCTATTGATCATGGCCTGGATAAAAAAACTGCTATTGCTGCTCTAACTACTATACCTGCTCAGATTTTAGGAAAAAGTAACCTTTTGGGAAGCATTAAAAAAGGAAGCTACGCCAATTTTTTAATTACCAAAGAAGAATTATTTTCTAAGGATAATATCATTTACGAAAACTGGGTACAGGGTCGTAAAAATATAGTGAATGATATGAATGTTACCGATATTAACGGCGATTACAAATTAACCGTTGCCGGAAAAACTTATGACCTGTCAATTTCTGGAAAATCTTCAAAACCTAAAGCCGAAATAAAACTGGGAGAAACCAAATTAGGCACTAAAATAAGTTATAAAGATGATTGGGTTACTATCACTTTTACTGATGCAGATACAACCAAAACCAGATATACCCGAATTGTAACCTCTATTAATGATACTCCTGATTTTTGGAGCGGTAAAGCTGTTCTTCCTAATGGATCACAGACTTCTTTTTCAGCCAAAAAGAAACCCGAAGAATCTTCTGAAAAACAGGATAACAAAAAAACATCAGACAAGAAAGAAAAACCAGAAGTTCTTCCTGTAACTTATCCAAACATTGCATACGGTAACTCCCAGTTACCAAAATCAGAATCTATAGTATTTAAAAATGCAACAGTCTGGACAAATGAAGCCGATGGAATTTTAACAGAGACCGATGTATTAATCAAAAATGGTAAAATATCTGCTATTGGCAAAAATCTTAGTGACAGTAATGCCAAAATAATTGATGCTACAGGAAAGCATCTTACCTCTGGTATTGTTGACGAGCATTCTCATATTGCAGCCGCAGCAATTAATGAAGCTGGTCATAACTCTTCTGCCGAAGTAACTATCGAAGATGTTGTATCCCCCGATGACATTAATATTTATAGAAATCTGGCTGGCGGGGTAACTACAATTCAGATACTACATGGTTCTGCAAATCCTATCGGAGGGCGTTCTGCTATCATAAAATTAAAATGGGGAGAAAGCGCCAATAATCTTATCTATCCCAATTCTCCCAAATTTATAAAATTTGCCTTAGGCGAAAATGTAAAACAAAGTAATCGACAAAGTTTTACCCGTTTCCCACAATCAAGAATGGGGGTTGAACAATTGTATATGGATTATTTTTCTCGTGCAAAAGAATACGGAAAATTTAAAACTAGTGGTAAACCCTATCGTAAGGATATCGAAATGGAAACTCTGGCAGAAATTATAGATGGTAAGCGATTCATTAGCTGTCATTCTTATGTACAAAGCGAAATCAATATGCTAATGAAAGTTGCCGAGAAATTCAACTTTAAAATCAACACCTTTACTCATATTCTCGAAGGATATAAAGTAGCTGATAAAATGGTAGCTCATGGTGTTGGGGGATCAACTTTCTCTGACTGGTGGGCTTACAAATATGAAGTTAATGATGCTATCCCCTATAATGCTGCTATTATGCATAAACAAGGTGTAGTTACTGCAATTAATAGTGATGACAGAGAAATGTCTCGTCGCCTTAATCAGGAAGCTGCAAAATCTATAAAATACGGTGGTGTAAGCGAAGAAGATGCTTTGAAATTTGTGACCCTTAATCCTGCCAAACTATTACATATTGATGATAGAGTAGGAAGTATTAAAATAGGTAAAGATGCAGATGTAGTATTATGGACAGATCATCCTTTATCTATATATGCTAAAGCAGAAAAAACTCTAATCGAAGGAGCCGTTTATTTTGATCTTGAAAAAGATAAGGCCATGAGAACATCTATTGCAACAGAAAGAAATAAGCTTTCAACTATGCTGTTAAAAGCAAAAAACAGTGGGCTTAAAACGCAACCTGCCAAGAAAAAGGAAAAGCAGCAGTTCGAATGTGAAACTTTAGAAACGATTAATTAAACAAAATATTAGGTCTGGCTATGCATGTCGAAGACCAAAATCATAAAAAACATGAAAAAAATAATATTCATAATAACATTGTGTATTATTTCCTTTGGAAAAATAACAGCGCAACAAACTCCAGCAAAAGTTCAGAGCAAAGCAATAACGATCACTGGTGCTACAGCGCATATTGGTAATGGAGAAGTTATTGAAAATAGCATCATCATTTTTGAAAAAGGAAAAATAACAGCAATAGGCCCTAATGAAAGTGCTTCTGCAAAAGGAACCGTAATCAATGCTTCGGGAAAACACATCTATCCAGGTTTTATAGCCCCCAACTCTACTCTGGGATTAGTAGAAATAGGTGCTGTTCGTGCCACAGATGACGATAGTGAAATTGGAAACTATAACCCGCATATTCGAAGCATCATAGCCTACAATGCAGAGAGTAAAATTGTTGAAAGTATGCGTCCCAATGGTGTTTTGATAGCACAGATTACCCCTCGTGGTGGTATAATTTCGGGAACATCATCGATTGTACAATTAGATGCCTGGAACTGGGAAGATGCAACTATAAAAACAGATGATGGCATCCATATCAATTGGCCAAGTTCCTATACAAGGGGGCGTTGGTGGCTAGGTGAAGAACCAGGATATAAACCCAATAAAAAATATGCAAAACAACTAACAGAATTGGTAGATTTTATACACCAATCCAAAGCTTCTATCAAATCAAATACAATAGCAGGAAACCTTCCTCATCTTGCAATGAAAGGCATTTTTGATGGATCAAAGACTTTGTTTGTACATGTAAATACCGAAAAAGAAATTTTGGACGTACTTAATCTTTCTAAAGAAAATAATATCAAAAAAGTTGTATTAGTTGGAGCCTATGAAGCTTATAAAGTCGCAGCACAACTAAAACAAAACAACATTGCTGTTCTTGCTACAAGAACACATTCTACTCCCAAACAAGAAGATGAAGATTATGATTTACCCTATAAAAATGCAAAATTATTGATGGATGCGGGAGTATTGGTGGCAATACAAAATAGCGGGCAAATGGAGCGTGCTAATGCCCGAAATTTACCATTTCAGGCAGGAACTGTTGCTGCACATGGATTAGACAAAGAAAAGGCATTACAGCTTATTACTGGTAACAGTGCCAAAATTCTGGGTATAGATCATAATACCGGAACTCTTGAAGTTGGTAAAGATGCGACTCTATTTATTAGTATCGGTGATGCTTTGGATATGCGTACAAATCAATTAGAAAAAGCTTTTATTCAAGGACGTGATATTAGCTTAGAAAGTCATCAAACCAATTTATGGAAACGGTATAGTGATAAGTATGACTCAAAATAAAACATCAGATACAAATAAAAAGTAGAATAGTTCCTAAAGAAAAGATATTGATACTACGCAAGCATTGTTCGAAGCGTTACCCAAATGCTTGTAAAGATCAACAAGGTGGTTCTTTGTATTAAAATCATTGTTCGAAGCACCCTCTGGGGTAGTCCTAAGACGAAGGAACCTCTAACCTATACAAAGGTAGCTTGAAGGATTAAAAAGGTGGTTCGAACCACCTTTTTTTGGGTCGATACCCATCGGTAGATCAAAAAAAAGCCTGATACTATGGCTTTTAGCCCGTAATCTATCACCTCGAAGCATTAAAATATCAGCTCGAACTACCTTTGGGAGGGTTCTACCCCATCTGGATAAGAGGCCACCCCCTTATCCAGATGGGGTAGAACTTAATTAATCGTCCAAAAAAGAAAAATGAAACAAATTTCCTTTAGATTTATATAATAATCCTACTTTGTTATTTTAATAATAATCTGGTAAAATGCGCTAGGGATTGCAGTAAAAATACCACAGCCCAACGGTTAGGAATTGTAATAAAAAGCCCAACCCGATAAGGAAACGCTCTTAGATAACAAAGTAGAGTTAAGTTTTCTGGCATTACAACATACGTCATTTATAACATTTTATCTTATTCAGTAGCAGGTTTTTTGAATAATGAATCAGAAACTTTTTTCTTATCTACTTTAGCATTTACAAAATTTACTTCGCTCTTAATCTCTCCTACTACACTATCTTTAAAATCTCTCCATTTTATAGTTTTGGGAAGTAATAGTCCATTTACATCATTCCAATCGGTATATTCTATCAATTTTATTTTTTCACTAGATTCTTTACTAAAAAACGTAACTGTATATCCCAGAAATTTCATTTTCCCAGATGTTTTATCATAATACAAAAAATAATTGTCTTTGGGCGAATCTCCTATACCATCCCCATAAGATATTTTATACCCAGGATATGAAATATCACCTACCGTAAGATCGTCTACTTTTTGATATGAAATCCCATCATCACCCAAAACAAAAGGCATTGCATAAAAATAGAACATCAGATTGTGATAGAAACGAGGATCTTTTTCAAAATATGTAGAATCTTGTTCTAACCAAGCTTCTTTACCATCAAACCCTAAAACAAATTTATCTGTCTCTACTCGTGCATAACGAGTTTTAAGATCGGTAGTGTGTTTTTCATTTCCTTCAGGCTTAACAATCTCAAAAATCATACTATTCATTTGATCAAACTCATTGATACCTCCATGAGCTTTAAAAACAGCAGCAATATCTTCAGGAAAATCCCCAGACCTATCTGGCACAACCTCTTCTTTTTGCTTTTCACGAATCTTGATTCCTTTTTCTGGTTTTACTTCGTGTTTGCAAGAAGCGATAGTTACAATCAAAAGTAATGCTAGGGTAAAATTTTTCATGATTAAGTTTTATAAATAAGTTCTAAGTACATGACAAAAAATTAGGGTAAATATTTAAGTAATTGATTATTAAAATATTATTGAATTATTAGGCGTATTACTATTCATAGTTAATTTTTGTCATGTACTAAAAAATAAGTTAATTCTAGACAATGTAGTCGTA
>CAKMZM010000174.1 GCA_929200365.1 uncultured Flavobacteriaceae bacterium
AGAAAATTAAACAAAGAAAATTCTATTAATATAGAGTAGTAGAATTTTCTTTGTTTATTACAAATATCGATTAAATATTTTTTCTTAATTCTTTAATAAAATACGAAGGTTTGATTTTAACTTGTTTATAAAAAGCATTAGAAAAAGTTTCGGCATTATTATACCCAAATTCGTTAGCGATGGCTTTTATGGTAAATTTTTGTAACATTACATTCTCTTGTAGTTCTTTTACAGCATGTGTGATGCGCAATTCGTTTAGATAATTAGTAAAACTCTTATTTTTATAATGGTTAATCACTTGTGACAAATACTTAACATTAGTTTCCATATCATTAGCCAGAGATTGAGAACTTACCCCAACATTCAAAAAAAGACGATTTTCTTCAAACTCATCAAGTTTACTTAGTATATATGTAACGTGTTTTTCGGGTACTTTTACATCTATTTTTTTTGTAATTTTACTTACCTGATTAGAATTGGCAGTATGAGAACTTGATTTAGAATTGATGATAAGTTGCTCGAATCTAATTTTGTACAATCGCTTTTTTCGATATTGATAGTAGATAAGCCCTCCCGAAATGAATAAGAGTATTCCTAAAATTAATAAACCCGAAATATAAGTATTAGTATTTTTATTTAGTTTTTTTATAACTGCCTCTTGTTCCTCTATTAGTATAGGTATATCATAATCTTCCTTTACTTTTCTACTAATAAGCATCTGATCATTTAAATATTTATTCAATATAGAATTTAATTTATCTAAATATTTATTTTGATTTTGTAAATCATTAATCTGCTTATAATAATCTTTTAGATATTCATAAGTTTTTACATGTTTATATTGAGGAATGGACTTTAAAGTATTTAATATAGAATCTGTTTTGTTAAAATATAATATAGCTTTTTTAGTATTGTTAAGGTCATGATATGATTTTCCCAAATAGAAATAACTATCAATGGTGTTGGATAGATCACCAATTTTTATGAATTGAGGTAAAGTTTTATTGATGCTATCAATAGAAGCTATATACTTTTTTCTGTTATATTGATTAATGCCTTCACATAGAATGAAATAAGTTTTCATTACATTTATATCAGAATTTGTACTTTTATATGTTTTGTTATATCCTAGGTTATTATAGTAAGTAGTAGAGTCATATTCTTTCAGGCTAATATATGTTTCTGATATTGCATGAAGTGTGTATAAATATCTAAATATATATTCATCTTTATTTTTATAGAATTCGGCACAATCTTTAAATATTTGAATAGCTTTATCTTTTTCTCCAAGGTGTTCACTTTTTACAATACCTATGTAATACTTAATTCTATATAACAATTTAGTATTAAAATTTTCTTTTGCTAGTATTTTAGCCTTGCTTAAGTTATCTAAAGCCTTTTTTATGTTTCTTTTTTCAAACAAAAAGAATTGTGCTTTTTTTAAATAGACTTTTGCAGGATATTCTTTATTTTGTTTATTCTTTGTGATGAGTATTATACTATCTAGATATTTTTGTTGCTCTTCTTGGTTTAATATAGTACTTAATAGGTCTAAACCTTTAGCAATTTTTAGAGTATCGGTATTATATTTTGCTCTTTTTAAATAATATCCAGCAATTTTTTTAGCTTTTATAGAATCAGTTTCTCTAATTACAAAAAACATAGATTCTAATTCATCATAACTTTTTTGTTGTAGCGAATCAGTATAGCGTTGTGCTGTTAATGAGGTTGAAATAAAAAGAAATTGAAATAAAAAACAAGATATAAAAAACCTATACATAATATTTTTTTGAAGGAATATTTTATTTAAGAGTAATGCTGGTAGGGGTATTCGCAAAAATAACATTATTTTTATTGGTCGAATAAGATTACAGTACAAATTATATAGTAGAATGAAAATAAAAATAGACCTTAGAAGTGATACCATTACCAAGCCTACCCCAGAGATGCTTGCAGCTATGATGAATGCTGAGGTGGGGGATGATGTGTATAAAGAAGATCCTACAGTAAATACATTAGAGGAGAAATTAGCCTATATGTTTGGTATGGATACTGCATTGTTTTTTCCATCGGGCAGTATGGCAAATCAGGCAGCGATTAAGTTGCACACACAACCAGGTGAACAATTGATTGCAGATAAATTTGCTCATGTATATAATTATGAGGGAGGAGGGGTCTCTTTTAATAGTGGCGTATCATGCAAATTACTAGATGGTCATAGAGGTATGATTACAGCCAGGCAGGTAGAAGAAGCAATTAATCCACCAGATTTTTATCATAGCCCATTAACAAGTTTGGTCTGTATAGAGAATACGACCAATAAAGGAGGTGGAGCATGTTATGATTTTGAAGACATAAAAAAAATTAAACACGTGTGCGATCAACATACTCTTGGATATCATTTGGATGGAGCACGATTATGGAATGCCCTGATAGCCAAAAATGAAACTGCGATACAATACGGAGAAGTTTTTGACTCTATTTCTGTTTGTTTAAGCAAAGGGCTGGGAGCACCTATAGGATCTGTTTTGATTGGAAATGCTAAAATTATGGAGAATGCAATCCGCATCAGAAAAATATTAGGAGGAGGAATGCGCCAGTTAGGATATTTGGCTGCAGCAGGATTATATGCTATAGAAAATCATATTGATCGATTAGCAGAAGATCATAAAAAAGCTAAAGAAATAGGCGAAATATTAAAAAAGTTACCTTTTGTAAAAATGGTAGAACCTGTAGATACCAATATAGTTATATTTGTTATAGATGGTAATGAAAAATATTTTATTGCACAAATGGCATCAAAAGATGTTCATTTTTATGGAATGGGAGAAGGGAAATTAAGATTTGTAACTCATCTTGAGTACACCCAGAAAAAGCATGAGTATTTTTTAGAGCTGTTGGCTTCGGTTGCTCTTAATAGAAATAAAGCTGCTCATATATAATTAACAGCTTTATTTATAGACACTTAAAAAATTAAATTTCTTTAGTATTGGCGTCAGGTGCATTTTCTTTTACAGAATTGATTCCATTTTCCATTCCAGATTCAGAAGCATACATTTGACTGCTGCCTATTACCTGACCATTACCAGCTTTTAGGTTAAAATAGAATTTACCATTTTTAGCTGTTTTACGTTCGTATCGATTATCTTCAGATGCATTTTTCTTAACTGAAAAAATTCCGTTTTGAGCAGCAGATTTACTATTATAAACCTCACTACTTAAGATAACTTGCCCGTTTTTAGCTTTTAAAGTAAAATGATAGCTAGACCCTTCCTTATTTTTGAGTTCAAACATATTGTCATATTTTTATTTAGTTTTATAACTTTTGTTAAAATTATAGAATAATAAGGAGAAAGAAAAATATAAAATAGCGAACCCCTATTTTTTTCAAAAAAAGTTTAAACCATTCACTATTTAAACAAATCCAACCCTGGGATATTTGGTATACCTTCCTTAGCTACTGCAGCCAATTCTGTTTCATTAATCTGTGTTGCTTTTGCAATAGCTTTATTTAAAGTTATAATTAAGTAATCCTCTAACTGTTCTTTGTCCTCTAATAATTGATCAGATATAGTAACTTTTTTGACCTCTCTATTTGCAGTGAGTGTAATTTTAAGCAAACCATCAGAACTTTCTTCATCTACTACAATGGTATTTAATCGTTCTTTAGTTTCCTCTACTTTTTGCTGGGTTTCTTTTAATTTACCCATCATATCTCCAAACATGTGTATGTCTTTTTAAAATTTATAATTACAAAATTAGTATTTTGGCTGTTAATAAACTAGCAAGATTATTGTGAAAACTTCATTCATTATATTCTTATTATCCCTTATTTTTGCAACTTCTTGAAAAAAAAACACCATGACGACATTGGATTCTAAAGTTAAACCGCCTATAGCAGTTAAAAAACCAACAAATCTAGAAAAACATGATGACATACGTGTTGATAACTACTTTTGGTTAAATGATCGTGAAAATCAAGAGGTAATTGATTATTTAGATCAGGAGAATATCTATAATGAGAAAATGACTGCGCATACAAAAAAGTTTCAGGCAGATCTTTTTGAAGAAATGAAAAGTCGTATCAAAGAAGATGATTCTTCAGTACCCTATAAATTAAATGGGTATTGGTATTTAACTCGTTTTGAAAAAGGTAAAGATTACCCTATATATTCTAGAAAAAAAGAAACTCTTGATGCAGAAGAAGAAATCCTTTTTGATTGTAATAAAGAAGCAGAAGGGCATAGTTATTATAGATTATCTGGACTTAGTATTAGTCCAGATAATAAACTAGCTGCATTTGGTGTAGATACGGTAAGCAGACGTAAATACACTATACGAATTAAAAATCTTGAAACAGGTGAAATATACCCAGAGGTTATAGAAAATACAACAGGCGGAAGCACTTGGGCTACAGATAGTAACACTTTATTTTATACCAAAAAAGATGATGAAACTCTACGGTCTAATAAAATATACAGACACGTTCTAGGAACTCTGGTATTAGATGATGTAGAAGTTTTTAATGAAACAGATGATACCTTTTCTACATTTGTATATAAAACCAAATCTAAAAAATACCTTGTAATAGGATCAAGCAGTACATTAACTTCAGAATATAGGATTTTAAGAGCCGATGATCCTACAGGAGAGTTTAAAGTTTTTCAACCAAGAATAAGAGGATTAGAATATGGGATAGCGCATTATGATGATCATTTCTATGTGTTAACCAATGCAGATGAGGCTACTAATTTTAAGCTAATGAAAGTCTCTGAGGATAACACTTCCAAAGAGAACTGGAAAGATATTATACCACATCGAACAGATGTTTTGATTGAAGATGTAGAGATTTTTAAAGAATATTTAGTTATTAGTGAGCGCAATAATGGGCTTAATAAAATCAATATTAAAAGATGGGATGGTACTGCTGATTATTACCTTCCTTTTGATAATGAAACCTATACCGCTTATGTAAGTGTTAATCCTGATTTTGATACCAAAAACCTAAGATACTCTTATAATTCTCTTACCACTCCTAATTCTGTAATTGATTTTGATATGGAATCTAAGAAGAAAGAGGTAAAAAAGGAGCAAGAAGTACTTGGAGGCAAGTTTGATAAAACCAATTATGTTTCAGAAAGAGTATGGGCAACAGCCCAGGATGGTACTAATATTCCTATTTCTTTACTATATAAAAAAGGAACACAAAAGAATGGAATCAGCCCTTTGTTACAATACGGTTATGGTTCGTATGGATCAACTATAGACCCCTATTTTTCTACAGCTAGATTAAGTTTGCTAGACAGAGGATTTACTTATGCCATTGCTCATATAAGAGGAAGCGAATATCTTGGAAGATCTTGGTATGAAGAAGGTAAACTTCTGAAGAAGAAGAATACATTTACAGATTTTATCGATTGTTCAAAGTTTTTAATAGCACAAGGATATACTTCTGCTGATCATTTATATGCAATGGGCGGTTCTGCAGGAGGGTTATTGATGGGAGCGATCGTTAATATGGCTCCAGAATTATATAACGGAGTAGTAGCATCAGTACCTTTTGTAGATGTTGTAAGCACAATGCTTGATGATAGTATTCCTTTAACAACAGGAGAATACGATGAATGGGGTAACCCTAATGAAAAGGAGTATTATATATATATGAAGTCATATTCTCCCTACGATAATGTTGTAGCTCAAGAATACCCAAACATATTAGTAACCTCAGGTTTACACGATTCTCAGGTACAATACTGGGAACCAGCAAAATGGGTAGCAAAATTAAGAGAGTTAAAAACAGATACTAATGTACTATTATTACATACAAATATGAAAGCTGGACACGGAGGAGCCTCAGGAAGATTTGAAGCTCTCAAAGAAGTAGCAGAAGAATATACTTTTTTATTAGATTTAGAAAGTATCAAAGAGTAATTAAAAAAAATAATGTAACTTCGTACCGTTTTTGTAACAGTTAGTGGATCCCCATTTTATTCCACAAATCTGTAAAACACAATTATATGAGAGAAGATATTAGGGCTTATAATAATGTTTTAGAGCTTATTGGCGATACACCGCTTGTAAAACTAAACAGAATTATGAAAGACTTTCCAGGAAATTACTACGCAAAAGTAGAATCTTTTAATCCAGGACACTCCACCAAAGATAGAATTGCACTTTATATTATAGAAGAAGCGGAAAGAAGAGGTTTTCTTAAACCTGGCGATACCATTATTGAAACAACAAGTGGTAATACAGGTTTTAGTGTAGCAATGGTTAGCGTAATCAAAGGTTACGATTGTATTCTTGCGGTTAGTTCTAAATCCTCTAAGGATAAAATAGCAATGCTTAAGAATATGGGAGCAAAGGTGTATGTATGCCCAGCCCATGTAAGTGCAGATGATCCCAGATCTTATTATCAGGTGGCAAAAAGACTTCACGAAGAAATAAAAGGATCTGTATATATAAATCAATATTTCAATGAATTAAACATTGATGCACATTATAATTCTACAGGACCAGAAATTTGGGAACAAACCAATGGTAAACTTACACATTTTATTGCATGTTGCGGAACTGGAGGAACTATCTCTGGTACTGCCAGATTTTTAAAAGAAAAAAATCATAATGTACGTGTTTTAGGAATCGATGCCTACGGATCGGTTTTAAAGAAGTATCATGAAACCAGAGAATTTGATGAAGAAGAAATATATCCTTATAGAATTGAAGGCTTGGGCAAAAATCTAATTCCTACCGCAACAGATTTTGATGTTATTGATAAATTTGAGAAAGTAAGTGATGAAGATAGCGCCCATACAGCTAGAGAGTTAGTAAAAAAAGAAGGGCTGTTTCTGGGATATACAAGTGGAGCAGCTATACAGGGCGTAAAACAACTTGCAAAGCAAGGTGAATTTGATGAAAATAGTAATGTTATTATTATTCTTCCTGATCATGGATCACGATATATGAGCAAAGTATTTAGTGATGATTGGATGACAGAACAAGGATTTTTTGATAGCAAAAATGAAATTGACGCAACAAAAGTGCAATTCATTAAATAAAAAACATAACATAAAACGATAAACATCCCGATATTTTTGGGATGTTTTTTTTTTTGAGATTATTTTCATAATACAGCTCTTATACCAAATCAATTATAATCCTACTTTGTCATCTAAGAGCGTTTCCCTATCGGGTCGGGCTTTTCGTTACAATTCCTCGCACCTCCCTTCGTCGGGCTGTGGGATTTTCACTGCAATCCCTAACGCGTTTTTACCAGTCATTGG
>CAKMZM010000175.1 GCA_929200365.1 uncultured Flavobacteriaceae bacterium
ATCTTCAATCCAGAAGTTCTAAACTTATCAACTTTTCACTTAATCTGCCCGACAAGCCTATCCATGTATCATTAAACTCTCAGTTATATAGCTGGACAATCGAAAACCTTGTAAAAAATGCTATTGATGCGATGCGAGGAAAAGGAGACCTTAAAATAGATCTTACAGATGATGCAAAGCGAGTATTTATACGAATTAATGATACTGGGAAAGGGATTCCTAAAAGTAAATTCACTAAAATTTTTGAACCTGGATATACCTCTAAAAGCAGAGGATGGGGGTTAGGTTTATCCTTATCTAAAAGAATTATAGAAGAATATCATTTAGGAAAAATTAAAGTCCTTAAATCAGATATTGGTAAAGGTACTACTTTTCAAATCACACTTCGCAAATCTGAAGTCATTTCTTAATATCAAATTTTCTTAAAGAAGCATAACATTTTTTTCTTCACAACGTTATAAAATACCTAAAACGCCAAATCTAAATAAAGTGAAGACCGAGTATATAACTTTAAAAGAAACAACTCTTACTAATAATTGCCCAGAATGTTATTCTACAGATGGTATGATACTTTCTTTTAAACAGCAAAAATTAAAATCAAAACTTTTGGTTAAGACCAAAAGTAACATTATCGAAAATATTAACTGTAATAAATGCGAAACTCAAATTTATCCTGGGCAGTGGACTATAGATATAGAAAGAGTATACAATTATCATAAAAAAACAATTGGTCATAAGTCTGGATCATTGCACTTTACCAAATTGTTTTATATTCTATTACTTATTATGATTGCTATCGCTGTTTTTATATACATTTATCTTACAGGGCTAATTTAGGAATCTAATATTGTTTCATAATTTGTCGTAACTCATCGGTAATCAAAAAGGTTTTATCTGTATTAAAATCAAAACAAACTGCTACATCATGACCTTCTGCACAAAGTACTCCTTTATCATTATACAAATGATGATATAACCCAAAACTAGAGTTTTTAATAAATTCAACTCTAGTTTTGATGATTACATTTCCTGGAAAAAACAACGGGTTTTTAAAATCACATTGTGTAGAAACCAGCATAGGTCCTTTTTTAGTTTCGGCATATAATGTTGCCAAACCAGTTACCTCCCAGAATTGAACACGTGCACTTTGCATATACTTCATAAAATTTACATTATTTACATGCTGATACGTGTCCATCTCACTCCAATCGATTCGAAGTTGCAGAGATAGTTTAAAATCTGATTTCTGCATACGCTTATAAATTCGATTGAATTTCTTTTGCCAGTGCTTTAAATTCTGACTCAGACATGGTTATTTTATGCTGAAAAGTCATTTCCTTCATTTCATTTAACGGAATCAAATGTACATGTACATGCGGTACTTCGAGACCAACAACGGCAATACCAACACGTTTGCAAGATACTGTTTTCTCTATAGCTTTAGCAACTTTACGAGAAAAGCGCATTAACTCTAGGTATACATCTTCATCCAGATCAAATATTTTATCTTCTTCTTTTTTAGGGACACATAATGTATGTCCTTTGGCATTTGGACTAATATCCAAAAAGGCGTAATAATTCTCATCTTCAGCCACTTTGTATGATGGAATTTCGCCATTTACAATTTTAGTAAATAGGGTAGACATTAATTAAATTTTAGTTAGGTTTTGGTTTTCGAAATATAGTTTATTTATCTGTAAGTCAAAACCATAAAAAAGCCTTTTTTAAAAAATTAAAAAAGGCTTATAATAAAGTCTAAAAAATTGATTCCTTTATTCTCGTGTAATCTCTACAACATCAAACTTCATAATCCCATTAGGCACTTGTATTTCAGCTATTTCACCAACACTTTTTCCTAATAGACCTTTTCCGATAGGAGAATCTACAGATATTTTTCCTGTTTTAAGATCGGCTTCGCTTTGCGCCACCAGTTTATAGGTCATTTCGGCACCATTAGTTTGATTTTTGATCTTTACAGTAGAATGTATAAGGGCTTTAGATGTGTCTAATTGAGATTCATCAATCAAACGTGCATTAGCGAGGGTTTCTTCTAATTTAGAAATTCTCATCTCTAATAATCCCTGTGCTTCTTTTGCGGCATCATACTCTGCATTTTCACTTAAATCTCCTTTATCACGTGCCTCAGCTATTGCTTGAGAGGCTTTTGGACGCTCTACATCTTTAAGCTGACCTAGTTCGTCTCTTAATTTTTTAAGCCCCTCTGCAGTGTAATAAGATACTTTGCTCATAACTTCTTCGTTTATATAAATACAAAAAATCCCATAAGAATGGGATTTGTTATTCAAAGATAACAAAAAAATTACTGGAAGACTACAAATTTACTTAATTTGCCAATACAATAATTGTGTTATGAAAAAGACTTTTTTTTTAGGTAGTATTCTTTTGATTTTATCATGCAGTGATGATAACAATGGTGATAATAATCAATTTCTACCTCCTTCAAATGTTAATTATCAGATCAATCTTAATTTACCTCAATATGTTAATCTGAGATCCCCAGGTAATAATTTTATTGACAGAACAGAAAACGGAAGTATTAGAGGAATCATTATTTATAACCTTAACAACACCCAATACTCTGCCTTTGAGCTTAGTGATCCAAATCACTCTCCCAACAACTGTTCTGCCATAGAGGTTGAAAATGGCACATCGGTTACTGCTACCTGTGGGTGTGATGACGAGAATAGTTATGATATTATTACTGGTCAGAAAACCTCTGGTAATGGATTTGGATTAAGACGATATAATGTGCAAAAAGAAGGAAATACGTTGTTTATTTCCAATTGAAGTTTTTAAGGATATTACAATTTATTTCCAATTATAGGCCCAATCTTTCCATACTACTTCGAGTCCTTTGGTTTTAAGCATTTTTACTACATCTTCGGTAGAGCGTTCATCAGAGATTTCGAATTGCTCTAAAGATTGTGGTGCTACAGCATAGCCTCCCGGATTAGTTTTGGATTCTGCACTTATAGAAGTAATCCCCAGGTTTACAATATGCTCTCTAAATACTTCGCTTTCTCGGGTAGACATAGACAATTCTACATCTTCATCCAGTAAACGAAAGGCACATATTAACTGCACCAGATCTGAGTCTGTCATTGCTACTTTTGGCTCTAGCCCACCACTATGCGGTCTTAGTCTGGGAAAGGATATCGAATATTTTGTTTTCCAATATGTTTTCTGCAAATAATTAAGATGCAGAGCTGTAAAAAAACTATCTGCTCTCCAGTCTTCTAACCCAAACAGCGCCCCTAATCCTATCTTATGAACTCCTGCTCTACCCAATCGATCTGGGGTTTCTAATCGATAATCAAAATTAGATTTTCTTCCTTTGGGGTGATGTTGCTTATATGCCGACTTATGATAGGTTTCCTGATATACTAAAACTGCATAGAGACCACTTTGAATGAGCAGCTCATAATCACACTGATCCAATGGTTGTACTTCTATTGTAATATTAGCAAATTTTGATTGTATGAGCTGTATCGCATTGTTAATATAATCTACTCCTACAAGTTTATTTGCCTCACCGGTAACCAGAAGAATATGATCGTATCCTTTTGATTTTAGAAAATCTACTTCTTTTAGAATCTCTGCATCGGTTAATGTTCTTCTTGCAATTTTATTGGTCATACTAAACCCGCAATATGTACATATATTTTGACATTCATTACTCAAATACATCGGAGTATACATTTGAATCGTGTTGCCGAAACGCTTTTTAGTCGTATAACTGCTTATTTGCGCCATCTGTTCTAAATATGGTATTGCAGTAGGAGAAATCAATGCTTTAAAATCTTCAAGGTCTCTTTTCGGCTTTTCAAGAGCATGAACAACATCTGTTTCTGTCTTAGAAAAAATACTCAGAAGAGTTTCATCCCAATTATATTGTTCGAATGTATCTTTGAAACTGGTATCGGGTAACGGGTATCGGGCATCTGTCATTACTTAATTGCTTTAACTAAATTAAACAACATCTTTCTGATAAAAACTACCTTGTTTAACAGGTCATTTTGTTCTTTTTCTAAATAGCCTAAATCTTTTGATAAAATCAAAAGATATTCGACCTCTGAAATAGATCCAGAAGCAATTCGTAAGAATCTTGCAAATTCTTTGTTGGAATCATGACCACAACCTTCAGATATATTGGTTGGAACAGAAGTAGACGCTCTTCTTAGTTGTGATATAATCCCAAACCTCTCGTCATCAGGAAACCGCTTAGTTAATTCATAAATCAGTAAACATAATTTATGGCTTTCTTTCCAAACTTTTAATTCTTTAAAATCTCTCATAATTCTTTTTACCTAAGCTCTACTCAATGAAGTGGTTTAAACCACTACTACATAAACATATTATACTTTGATATCAGAAGTCTAATACCCAAGACCTGACACCTCTTTTTAACCTTGTGTTAAAAATGATGTTAACGGGCTACTCGCCTCTGCATGTTGTTTTACAGGAGCCAATTTTGAATGATATGCCATACGACCTGCTTCTACAGCCATTTTAAATGCTTTTGCCATTGTTACTGGTTGTTGGGATACTGCAATAGCCGTATTTACCAATACAGCGTCTGCACCAATCTCCATCGCCTGTGCTGCATGAGAAGGGCTTCCAATACCAGCATCTACAATTACGGGAACATTACTTTGATCTATGATAATTTCTAAAAACTCTAATGTTTTTAACCCTTTATTGCTTCCTATTGGGGCTCCCAGAGGCATCACACATTGCGCTCCCACTTCTTCCAGACGTTTACACAACACCGGATCTGCATGAATGTAAGGCATAACCACAAAGCCTTGTTTTACTAATTCTGTAGCGGCTTTTAAGGTTTCTATAGGATCTGGTAATAAATATTTTGGATCAGGATGAATTTCTAATTTTATCCAGTTTGTCTCTAAGGCTTCTCTTGCTAATTGTGCTGCAAAAATGGCCTCTTTAGCATCACGAACTCCAGATGTGTTAGGAAGCAAATTAATTCGTGAATGATCTAAATGTTTTAGTATATCATCATTCTCATTATTAATATCAACTCTTTTTAATGCTACTGTTACCAGTTCACTCTCTGAGGCAAGTATAGCTTCTTTCATTAATCCAGAAGAGCTAAATTTTCCTGTTCCTGTAAATAACCGTGATGAAAATTCTTTATCTGCAATTTTTAATTTTTCCATTTCTTATCGATTAGCCAATAGTTTTTTTATAGTTTCTACTTTTTTCTCCAGATTTTTCTGTTTGGTTAACTCTCCTGAAACAGCAATTCCTGATACTCCTGTTTGCATAAGTATTGTAATATCTTTCTCTGTAATGCCTCCAATTGCAACTATGGGTATTGCTTCATTTTTATTTTTGAGTTGAATAAGGATATTTTTATACCCTTCGATTCCTAATACCGGGCTTAGTTTCTTTTTGGTTACTGTATGTCTATATGGTCCCAGACCTATATAATCTACATTATCTTCTATATGTTGTATACAGTTTTCTAATGTATTTGCAGTACCGCCGATAATAAAATTATCTCCCAGAATTTTTCGTGCTTCGCGAGGATTCATATCACTTAATCCCAAATGTATTCCATCTGCCAGAGCTGCTTTTGCTACACTTACATTATCATTAACAATCATAATGGCATCATATTGATCACAGATATTACGGCATTGTATTGCTGTATCCAGATGCGTTGCTATATCTTCATCTTTAAGGCGTAATTGTACCCAACTGCAACCTGATTTACAGGCATTTTCTATATTTTCAAGATGTTCTTGCGCAGTTCTGCCTTGTGATATATATTGAAGCATAGTTATTAATTTTAAGAAGTTATGGAGTTAAGAATTGCTTTAGACAACTTGCGTATTATTCTATATCTAATTCCATAACAGGTAAAAACCTGTTTGGGATATCACTTTTTATTCTATTAACTGTTTTAAACCCAAATTTGATGTAAAACTTTTCGGCTTTAGGTTCTGCATATAATCGAATCTTTTCAAAATGACTTTTTTTACTTTTTTCAAAAAATCATTCATCAAAACAGCACCATATTCTTTTCTAATACTATCAGGATGGAGAAATATATTATCTAGCTCAACCACTTTATTTTCTTTCTCTATATAAGAATAATATCCTTTTAGGTTATTACCGCAAGTCATTTTATACACTTTGTTTTTAATGATATAACCCTTTGTCATAGTAAGATCTTTCTCCCATTTTTTAATTTGTTCTTCATCATATCCCCAAAATGCTTTTGATATTTTGGTCAGGCTGGTTATCTCTTCGACATCATTAATATCGGCCTTTACTATTATTTCTTTATTCATCATACTAATCGTTCTACATCTTGTGATACCCCAACAAGCTACTATTGGAGCTTAATACTTTTTCGGTATATCTTTTTGCTCTGTAACAAGCTTTGAGTAAAGGAAACCCTAATGCCAAATATGTTGTGATTGCGGCAGACAGCACACAACCGCTTCCGTGTTTTTCTGATACATTTTTTGTTTTTTGGTTACACACAAACCGTTTCCCGTTGGTAGTAAACAACTCATCTTTGCCTATTGCTTCTTTTTTATGCCCTCCTTTCAGAAAAAGATTTGTTTTGCCAGAAATATGAGTAATTGTTTCTTTGGTAGTTTTACTTGTATACAGTTCTTCTATTTCATTATAATTTGGTGTTAAAAGATAGATTTTATCTAATACATTGTCGAGTTGTTTTTCGATATTATCCTGATCACTTGAATTGTTTTCTGAAGCATGAAAATCAAAATCTGAACTCGACCGCAACACCGGATCCAAAACAATTTTTATGGTTTCATTTTTTTCTGATAAAACATCAATAATTTGATTGAGTACATCCCAGTTTTGAACGATTCCTATTTTTACATACGCTATTGTAAAACGATCAAATAGTATTTCTATCTGGCTTTTTATCACATCAATATTTGTCCAATAGCATGTTTTGAATTCAACATCATTCTGGATCGTATTTGCAGTACAAACAGACAGGCCATAGCCTTTTAGTGCTTCAATGGTTTTAATATCTGCGGTAAGTCCTGCTCCGTTTGATGGGTCAAAACCTGCTATTGTTAATATGTAAGGTCGTTTTTTCATTATTAAAACTTATGAGCAATCAACTATTTACAGTTTTTATGGTTTTAAGCTTATCATAAATTGTTTTAAAACTTTCTAATGAATCCTCTGCATTCCATATTCCGCCTAAAACACCTACTCCTCTATATCCCAGAT
>CAKMZM010000176.1 GCA_929200365.1 uncultured Flavobacteriaceae bacterium
TTTAATTTTACCTTTTGATGTTTGCTGTTTATTAATCATATTTAAGGATAAGAAAAATTTATAAAATGATATCGAATTACTCCTTTATGTTGTATACCCAGCGAATTACTTTTAGTACACTACCAAGGATACTGTTTTTATTTTTCTTATAGACTTTAGAAAGTGAAAAAGTGTCTTCCAGTGGAACTGTAAATTCACTTTTTGAAGGGGCATTAAACTCTTTCGAGGAAACAATTCCTACATCTATGTTATTAACAAAAATATGGATACTGTCTATCGAGAGTTTTTCTTTTACATTGTTTTGAATTAGTAAAAACAGCATTAGATTTTAACCTTATATCGCGTAGACTTACATTTTTAACCTCAATATTATCAGCGTATTTAAATTTTAATTTTTCAGCAATAAAGCAACTGGCAATACTTATAAATATTGTTGATAATAATAAAAAAATATTCATTGACTCCTTATTAGATTTAATGTATATTTCAATACATTTTAGAAACTAATTTTTTTATTCAAAACGAAGACAAGAAGAATCTTCTGGTTTATGTCATTAAGGTATCACAAAAAATAGTGTTTTAAATAGAATGAATAATATAAAAATACGGGCAATACAGCCAAAAGACAACAAAGCAATTGCTTCGGTAATACGAGAGGTTTTAATAGAAATGGGAGTGCCTAAGGTGGGTACTGCTTATGAAGATACATCCTTAGATAGTATGTATGAAACATATAATTGTTCAAGAATGGAATATTATGTGGTTGAAGAAGAGGGTAAAATTATTGGTGGCGCAGGTATTGCCCCATTAGAGGGCGAAATTGCTGAAGATATTTGCGAGTTGCAAAAAATGTATTTCTTACAACAGGCGAGGGGCAAAGGAGTTGGGTATATGATGATACATAAATGCCTTGATTATGCAAAAGAGCAAGAGTATGAAAAATGTTATCTGGAAACTATGCCTTATATGGAATCTGCCAGGAAATTATATAAAAAAGTAGGTTTTATTCCGCTCGAAAAGCCAATAGGGGATACTGGGCATTATAATTGCCAGGCATGGATGATAAAAGATCTATAACTTCACTAAAAAAAACTTCAAATTTGAAGATAAAAGACCTTAGAACTAATTTTACAAATTCTTTATCTGGGATCTATGATTCTGAAGAAATATTGTCTTTTTTTTATATGCTTTCTGAAGAGATTTTAGGGCTTAAAAGAGTAGATATAGCCATACACCTGGATAAAGTACTTTCAATAGAGGAGGAAATAGCTTTTGATAAAGCCATAGAACGTCTCAAAAAACAAGAGCCTGTTCAATATATTATTGGAGAAACCCATTTCTATGGTATGTCTTTTATGGTAAATAAACATGTGTTGATCCCAAGACCAGAAACCGAAGAGTTAGTAGATTGGATTTTGCAAGACCATGTAACCTCGGGTATGCCAGTAAAAATACTGGATATAGGTACAGGAAGTGGTTGTATAGCTATTGCTTTAGCAAAAAAAATACCTGAAGCTCAGGTATACGCAATAGATGTATCTGAACAGGCAATAGAAGTTGCTAGACAAAATGCAAAGAGAAACCAGATCAATGTTACGTTTATGCACTTAGATATTCTGAAGACAGAAGAATTGTTTCAGGAGTTTGATATCATTGTTTCAAATCCACCATACGTAAGAATGCTGGAGAAAAAAGAAATGAAATCTAATGTGCTTGATCACGAACCACCACAGGCTTTATTTGTTTCAGATGACTGTCCTTTGCTTTTTTATGAGAAGATTACTGACTTGGCAAAGGAAAAATTAACAGAAAAAGGCAGTTTGTATTTTGAAATTAATCAGTACCTGGGGATAGAAACCAAAGATATGGTTGAAGTTAAAGGGTTTGGGGCTGTACAGATGCGTAAGGATATATACGGAAATAAACGTATGATAAGAGCTCGTTTAAATTAAAAATCTGTTGATATGGATAAACTCGGTTCTATATTGTGTATTTTGATATAGAAAAAAATAAAGGATATTTATCAGAATTACTTCCTCTTGTTGAGTTAACCAAATTCAAAGGTTCTTTTGGGCAATCATATTATGAAATTGATGAATTAGGAAACGTATTGAACATATTGCAGAAGATGAACTTTATTGTGATTTGTTGATTGGAAAACTAAAAATTGATGAAGAAACTATAAACAAAATTATTAGGTAGTCTAGGATGTGTTTTAAGTGCTGGTCTTTGTTTGGTGCTGTTTGTATTGAGAATTTCTGTTTTTTCGGAGCTTTATTTTGATGATTATTTAATCACTGTACCCAATGTTTGGATGGTCCTCTGTTATCAAACAGGTACAATATGGTAATAGCCTACAGGCAGTAATTCGGATTCTCGTTTGAGCTATCAGGCTCTACTCTACGCACACATTAAAACCAATCAATTTAGCTAAGTATTTTATCCAAATCAGCTTCTAACTCTTTGCTTTCTCTCAATTCTGTAAAAGATTCTACTATGAGACTATAAGTATCTTCAAGACCTGAACAAAAATTCCAAAATTGATTTTCAACCCATCCTTCATTATCTCTTTCTAATGGTTTCCCTTTACCCATCGTTTTATCCCAAAAAACTTTATTATGTGGATTATACGGAAAGACTATTCTAGCTTCAGCTCTTTGGTCAGGGAAACGAGAATAAAAGAATGCATACCAATTAAGTATTTGTTCCACAAACTTGGAATAATTCCCTATATTCGGTTGAACTGTTTTAGTGTCAAAAAAATAATTAACATTATCTTTTTTTAACCAAATATCAACTCCAAAACCCTTAGGAGCAGATTCAAACGAATCTATGGGTCTAGTTAAAAACGACTGACAAACTCTCTTAATTTCATCACGACTAGATATAGCATTATATACTCTGCTGTTTCTTTTACGTTCATCAATTATATTTTGTAAGGTATTACTAAGATTTGAAGGCATATTTACAGGACTTTCAAGGTTTTTATTAATAACCTCAAATCCATTTTTAGAAGCCAAAGCTTTAGCCAAAGGTTCCCATAAAGTTGTTCCTAATGACGTTTCAAGACCTCCAACGATTGACCTTATTTTTCTCTCCTTAGGTATTATTAAATCAAGTATCTGAAATTTAGCTTTTTTATTCAAAGACCTTTGAGCAAAGTCTATTATACTCTGTTTTACAGTACTTTTAATTATTTCTTTTGCTTCTTGATTCGTTAACATATACATTTGATTGAAATCAAATGTATAATTTTTATAACGAACTATAATAATTATTCAAAAACTTAATGATAGAATAACCTATTTCTTGTGCTAAATTGCAGGGAACAGCATTTCCAATTTGCTTATATCGCTGAGAAACTGACCCCATAAATTTCCAATCATCTGGAAAAGTTTGGATTCTAGCATATTCTCTAACTGTAAATGGTCTTGTTTCTTCTGGATGACATCTCTCGGTTTGTTTTTGAGCAGGACTACAAGTAAGTGTTAAGCTAGGCTCATCCCAACCTATTCTTCGAGCAATTCCTGTTTTACCTCCCCCTAAATAAAAACTCTTCCCCATATATTTTTTTTGAATATCTATAGGTAAATTTTTCCAATACCCTTTTTGAGGAACTAAATCCAACACAACTTTTTTATGCTCTGGATATTTCGACCCTTCAGATTTAGGTACATTACAATTATATAATTCTCCTTTTTTAAGGGCGTCCACCAAATTGTAAATTTTATTATGCGGTTTAGGATATTCATATTTTACATCAATATCTTTTCGAACTCCGACTAAAATTACTCGTTCTCTTTTTTGAGGAACTTTATAATTAATTGCCTTTAAAACTTTTATAGGTACAACATTATATCCAATTTCATCTAAAATAGAAATCATCCCCTCGATGGTCTTACCTTTTTCGTGAGATAATAAACCTTTTACATTTTCACCAATACAAATCAATGGATTGACTTCTTTTACTACTCTCGCGAATTCATAAAAAAGAGTTCCTCTTGCATCCTTAAACCCTAATTTTTTCCCTGCATAACTAAAGGCCTGACAAGGGAATCCACCAGTAACAATATCAATTTTATTATTATATTTTGTAAAATCAAATGACTTAATATCTCCTTCTAAAACATTCCAATTAGGTCTATTCTGCTTCAATGTTTGACAAGCCCATTTATCTATTTCATTTAGAGCAACACACTTAATACCTGCTTTTTCTAAACCAACAGCTAAACCTCCTGCTCCAGCAAATAACTCTAAAACATTAAACTCTTTTATTGGGGTAACAGAATTATCTATCGTATCTTCGTAATCGATAGATAATTGTTCTAAAAGAGAGTTAACTTGTTCTTTTTTATAAATTCTATATTTACTAATAGGTTCTCGAACAGCTGAAAACTTTCCATCTCTATCCCAACGCCTTAGAGTTTCTTTACTTTTTCCTAAAATTTCAGAAACCTCATTTAGGGAATAATAATCCTTTGTAACCATATTAAACAACCTTATACATTGGTTACAAAAATACAATTAAAGTTGACATAAAAAACGTGTGCTAACAACTTTGTTCTGACATAAAACAAAAGTAAGATTTTTTAGAAGCTAAAGCGAAATGTACTAAAGTGCATAGTTTTAACTAAATTTGAGACCAATAAAAGAAAAATCAATACAGTAGATTTTAATAACCTGATGCCAGAAAACTGATACCAGAATAATGAATACAGAACAACACATCAATCAATTAAGAGAAGAACTAAGACAACACAACTATAATTATTATGTACTTGATTCGCCTGTAATAAGTGATTATGAGTTTGATATGAAACTCAAAACTTTACAGGAATTAGAAGAGAAACATCCAGAGTTTTATGATCCTAATTCTCCAACGCTTAGAGTTGGGGGCGAAGTAACCAAGAATTTTGAAACAGTGGTACATGAACATCGCATGTATTCTTTGGATAATTCATATTCGAGAGAAGATTTATTAGATTGGGAAAAACGTATTAAAAAACTGGTTGATGGAGAGGTGAGTTATACTTGTGAACTTAAATATGATGGGGCATCGATTAACCTTACATACGAAGAAGGAGTGTTGACAAAAGCTGTAACCAGAGGAGATGGTATTCAGGGAGACAATGTTACAACAAATGTAAAAACGATTAATTCGGTTCCGTTGAAGCTGAAAGGCGATTTTCCTTCAAAATTTGATATACGGGGAGAGATCATTTTACCGTATGAAGGGTTTGCAAAAATGAATGAAGAACGAATAGCAGCAGGAGAAGAACCTTATGCAAATCCTCGAAATACAGCTTCGGGGAGTTTGAAACTACAGGATAGTAGTGAAACAGCCAAACGACCATTGGATTGCTTGTTGTATAATATAAAAGGAAATAGATTGGGAATAGCTACTCAATTTGAAAGCTTAGAAAAGGCTAGAGAATGGGGTTTTAAGGTTCCTGTAGAATCCAAATTGGCTAAGTCAATCGATGAAGTACTCGATTTTGTTGCATATTGGGATGAACATCGCCATGATTTACCGTATGAAACCGATGGTGTAGTGATTAAGGTAAATGATCTTCAGCAGCAAGAAGAGCTTGGTTTTACAGCCAAAGCACCCAGATGGGCAATGGCTTATAAATTTAAAGCAGAACAGGTGTCTACCGTACTTCGAGAAATTACATATCAGGTAGGAAGAACAGGAGCAATTACTCCTGTAGCTAATCTTGAATCGGTATTACTTGCAGGAACAACAGTAAAAAGAGCTTCTTTGCATAATGCCGACCAGATTGCAAAATTAGATATACGTGTGGGGGATACAGTTTTTGTAGAAAAAGGAGGAGAGATTATACCAAAAATAATAGCAGTTGATTTTCAAAAAAGAGATGACAATTCGCAACCAACAGTATATATAACGCAATGCCCAGAATGTCATACCGACCTTATACGCAAAGAAGGAGAGGCTCAACATTATTGTCCTAATTACCAAGGATGCCCACCCCAGATTATTGGTCGAATACAACATTATATTTCTCGTAAAGCAATGGATATTGATGGGCTGGGAGGAGAAACTGTAGCGCTACTGGTTAATGAAAACCTGATTATAAACTATGCAGACCTTTATGAGCTAAAAAAAGAGCAAGTTATTCCTTTGGAAAGGATGGCAGAAAAAAGTGCAGAAAACCTTATTGGAGGGATAGAAAAATCTAAAGAAATCCCTTTTGAACGTGTTTTATTTGCGTTAGGGATTCGATATGTGGGAGAAACCGTAGCAAAGAAACTCGCAAAGCATTATAAGTTTATTGATGCTATTATCGAAGCTTCAGAAGAAGAACTGGTAAATGTAGATGAGATAGGAATAAAGATAGCTCAAAGTGTTGTAGAGTTTTTTGCTTCAGAAGAAAATAGAAACTTAATCAACAGGTTAAAACAATACGGGGTTCAGTTAGAAATTTCTGCAGAAAAACTGGCAAATCAAACAGATACCTTGCAAGGTCAGTCATTTGTGGTGTCAGGGGTTTTTGAAAAAATATCACGCAACGAACTTAAAAAAATGATAGAAGATAATGGAGGTAAGATTTCTAGCTCTATCTCTTCAAAAACCTCTTATATTGTTGCAGGTGCTAATATGGGACCTAGTAAGTTAGAAAAAGCAAAAACATTAGAGATCCCTATTATTAGTGAAGACGAATTTCTTAGTAAACTAGTATAAAAAAGGAGCTCTTATTAAAGTGTATTTAAACATGCTCTTAAAAATTATCATCTTATGGGCACCTCTAAAAACTCATTTTGTTATGAAAAGCAGCGAAAAAATCAAGGTTGAGGCGGAAGGCAAAATATTCCACAAACATAGCCATAGCTATGATGAGGAAAGATTTTGGCTGACAACGAAAAGATTGATTTTTGCAGCAATTTGTAATAAAAATGAGTTTTTAGAGGTGCCCTTATAATAGCGTCGTTGGTAAAAATGCGTTAGGGATTGCAGTGAAAATCCCACAGCCCAATGATAGGAGGTGCGAGGAATTGTAGCGAAAAGCCCGACCCGATAGGGAAACGCCCTTAGATGATAATGTAGGGTTAGAGTAGGGTGTCTAGAATTGGAGTATGTTTTCATATTTTTTGTGATAGCATTAATTATATTGGCACGATCATTATCCGCCTTGGAATGATGATTGTCCGCCTTGGGATGATGATTGTCCGCCTTGGGATGATGATTGTCCGCCTTGGAATGATGATTGTCC
>CAKMZM010000177.1 GCA_929200365.1 uncultured Flavobacteriaceae bacterium
TTAGTTCCTGCTACTCCTGGCAATAATGTTAGAGTATGATCTTCTCTAACCGAGTAGCGCCCATTATAGGCCTCATCATACAATTTACCATTAACAATAGTTAATGTATTATTATGCATGTAAATATTTGTATCTACAATTATATAATCTTTTTTGGTTACCGTATTGCTGGATGTTCCATTACTTACTGTTAAAGTTACATCATAAACACCAGATGTATTATAAGTTATTTCAGGAGGATTTTTCCCGTTATAACTACTAGGTGTTCCTCCTGGAAATGACCATGACCAGCTAGTGATATTACCAACTTCGGCTTCTGATTTTTCATCAAAAACTATACTTCCTCCTGGTGTAGTAAAATTCTTTGCTATCGAAAACAAAGCACTTACAGGTTGCCCTATAACCCCGGTTGATGTCAGGTTTTGTGTTGTCCATAGATTATTTCTGTTGCTTGCAGAACCTTCAATGGCTGCCAGCATACGTGATTTTTGACCCTCGGTAAACATTACCGTACAGGTCCCGTAGTCCATATAATTTTGTCGGTTTGATAAAATACCACAAGATACATCTGTTATATTACATCCAGATCCTGCTGTACAAGGAGGTGTATCTGCTACATTATCACCATTACCCTCGCATCCATCCTGAAAAGTATGAGCCAAATTAGCCCAGTGACCAACTTCATGCGTCATAATCTTATAATGAGTAGGTGTAGCAGTACCTGTTCTTCCTACTGCCCAATGCGATGAGACTACGCCATCCAAAGTTTCATTAACCCCTGGATAATATGCCCATGCAGAGCCTTTTTCTAATCCAGCTGCTCTAAGTACATATACATTCAAATATTTTTCTCTTGGCCATCTGTACCTATCTTTCATAGGTCCCTCATCTCCATTTGCCTGATTTGATCCTGGTATATCATAATGACGGGTAATACCATCTGTTGGGTTTCCATTAGGATCCAAACGTGCAAGAACAAATTTAAAACCTACATTTGCATATATATTTTTAAATGCAGAAACAACACTACCACGATCTGGATCAAGACCGTTATAATCTTCGTTCATTTGAGCTACAGATTCTTGGATTTGCGAATCCGTAATATTTTCGGCTCCTCTACCATGCACTACATGAAATACAACAGGAATGGTGTATGTCATAGGTACTCTCTGAGATTTTCCATTTTGAATCTGCCTGGATAATTCTTTATTTCTAATTTCTCTGGCCTGTTTCATCTTTGGGTACAACAAATCCATCTTTTTTTGCACCTCTTCACTTTGGCATCTATCAGAATTATCTGTTGATTGTGCCAATAACATAGTATGACACATCAACAGGCATACTAAAATTTTAACTATTTTTTTCATAATTAACTGGTTTTATAGAGTTGTGTTTTATTCTTTATCCGTAACTTTTTCATTAAGGTGTATTGCAGTTTTTGAAAGATAGTATATCGCGAAGTGGTTTGAACTTTTTTCAATTTGCTGTAAAAATGTCTTTTTATCCAGAATTAAAAAAGTTTAAATTGCTTCTGTAATTAATATTTTCTTTAGAAATCGATACAATATATCCTATCCTTGTAAAAATTCTCTGGGGCAAGCCCCAGAGAATTCAAAGGATTTCTCTTTTTAAAACTATTGCAGTTTGCAAGTGCAACAAGTCCTAGGATGATATCCCTAATAGAGAGAATAAAACTTATTTTAAAACATTTTTTAATTACTCGAAATACACGATAAGTGCATTGACTAGTAATTAATAATTTTCTCTGTGACTATACCTTCTGATGTAATTACCTGTAATGTATACACCCCAGAGGTTACAGAAATATTCATAGGGATCTCCAGAGTAGCCTTCTTTTTAAGCGCTTTATGCTGTTTAATAACCTGACCACTTGTATTAATTATATTTACTAATACTTTTTCACCGATAACATTAGAGTTAATAGTTACTGTAAACACTCCTTTATTTGGATTCGGAGATACTGTTACTTTTGATTTTACCTCTGATTTGCCAAGACCTGATCCTCTAATATCAAGTGTATAATCTTCAACTTCTCCACTCTCATAAATACCGCACGGACCTGGGTTTTCAGTTATTTTTTTATAGGCAATCATAACTCGCATTCTGGCATTTCCAACAACTGCTTCTGCTGGAACTACTATATTTCCTGACCAGGTATAGTTTTTGTTTGTAAACAGACTACCCGCAAGATTTTTATTTACCACAATTTCATTATCATCGATAAAATCATCGTCTTTATTCCAATCTACCCATATCCTTAATACAAGGTTATCTGAAGTTGCTGCCCCCTGATTTAGGCTTATCGATATATTTTGAGAAGAACCCTGACTGGCCGCAGTCCAAATACTTGTATAATCTGTATATGTTGATTGTCCGCTTGCATTGTTGATACTTCCCATATTAACTCTGGTAATACGGCTATATAATGAACTCATTGATTCTAGTGTACAATAATTTCCGCTACTTCCAATATCCTCCATAGTAGTTACATTTAACGGATCACTCGAACCTGATACATTACCTGCCACATCTTTTGCTTTTATCGTAAATGTATACGCTGTATTGGCAGTTAATCCTGAAACAGTTGCACTGGTACTAGTTACTGTTGTAACAATATTGCCCCCGTTGTAAACATCATAGGCAGTTACACCTGTATCATCGGTAGAGGCTGTCCAGCTTAAACTTACACTTGTTGTGGTTTTAGCAATAGTGGTTAGGTTAGACGGAGCTGTTGGCGCCTGGGTGTCTCCCCCCGATTCATCCCTGATAACTATAGTATAATCTTCTGATTCTCCTTCAGTAGTACCCTTACACGGAAAATTAATATCATTACTATCATCACTATCATTATAGATATTCGTATGTCTTAAACGCATTCTGTAAGAACCAGGAGCAATCCCTGCAGGAATTGTAACCTGAACTGTTGGGTATACATTATCTGCAACCATAGCTGGTGTAGCGTTAATATTCATTATTCTTTCTGATGGTGGAAATGAGTTATTCTGATTGTAATCAATCCACGCAGAAACATTATTACGAGAATAACTTGTAGCAGAAATGCCCGAAGCTTTAACTGCCAAAGTATATGTAGATCCTGGTTTTACATTTACAGTCTTATATGTATAATCAGAATAACCATTTGATAACCCCTTACCAGAAGTATGATCAAGATTGGCAAAACGTACATTCTTAATATATCTAACACCAGAATTACTGTGTTGAGGTATGCAATACGAATTAGGAGACTCGGTAACAGTAATATAATTCTCTCTTACTATTGTTGTACTACCATCAGCATTTGTAGCTGTAAGTGTTACATTATACACCCCTTTAGAGTTATATACTACTTCGGGATTTTTAAGTGTACTGGTTGATGGTGTTCCTCCTGGGAAACTCCAACTCCATGAGGTAGGCTCATATAAACTTTTATCTGTAAAAGTCACTGTGTTTTTTTCCAGAACAGACACCTCAGACACATCAAAATCAGGAATAGGAGGTAAAGGGTTTGAAGGAGAAATATTTATGGTATAATCTTCAAATTCACCATGTAAAGGATATCTGCATGGTTTTATATATTCGTAACTAATCCCCAGGAATACTCTCATTAAAAATTTCCCTGATACATCAGCAGGAACAGTTATATTTTCTGTCTGTATGATTTGATTATTGGCAGGAGAAACATAAAATTGTTCCCCTTCATCATCAAAATCAGCATCATTATTAAAATCAATCCATATTACGAATTTTGTCTGAGTACATCTATCTGTACCATACTTACACTTTTTCTTTAATTCAAAAGGATATGTAACTCCAGACCGTACTTTAATCTCTTTATTCGTATTATCTGTGTAATTAGCAACAATATCAGAACTGGTACTGAAAGTTCCAAATTTCACCCCTTCAATAGCTGCACTATTAAGATGAAGCATCTGGCTACTTGTCGCATAACAAGGTACCACAGGTCCTGTTTCGCCAACAGTAATACTTGCACCTGGTTCAGAATTATATGCAATTTCTTCTAACTGAAACATATAACCATCTGTAACAGAAACCTTTATCCATCCGTAGTGTGGTCTTCCAGCAGGATCAACAAATCGCATTCCCACATAACCTGTCTTTCCGTTCCAAGGAGAGCCTATTGCTCCTAAAACTGGAGCAGAATTTTTACCCCATCTTGTATTTTCAAAGGCACTTGAAGGTCCTATTACTGTACCTGGAGTTAACATTTCTGGAACCCAATACCCTTTCGCTTCATCAAAGGATTGAATAAAAGCTTTACCATGCCCATATAGCATAGTGGTTTCTTCTCCTTTGTACCAACCGAATCTCGTGGCTGTCATATTATGGTAATCTCCAATGTTATTATCATAGACAATCCATTCATAGGCCTCGGTTCCGCGTAAACCTACACTCGGAAAATCAAGGTATTTTCTATGAACAATTTTATACGGATTAACAAAGTGTAACTGCCCCGTTAAAACAGTATTACTGATGTTTGAAACATTACCGCTACTAAACGCGCTACCTTTAAAACTTATTTTGAATTTTCTGCTATCCCCTTCGAGGTGACTGGTAGCAGATCCTGAAAACTTTAATTGGGCTTTTTTAGAATTTACCAGACTAATACTTACTGATAATCCTTCTGGAACTCCTGTCATTGTATAATCTGAAGCAGACAGGTTTCCTGAGTTACTTTTAAAAGAGTCTTTTCCTGAAAGATAAATAAAAATAGGTTCTGTTATCTTACCATTATTTGATTTGTCTTCGTAAATGAAATTATGAGAGATACTCATCCCTGATTTTTCATTTAAACCTCCTGCCGATATTGGTTTATTAGGCTCTTCGTTATATCCTATATCAATCAGATGTACCAATTTACCATTATCAGATACACGAATTCTTGCCCATCCGTATTTAGGGGGTGTTACCCCGTCATTTGATATCAGTTTAACACCTAGAAATCCAGTTTTTCCATGCCAGTCTTTATGATTCGGACTTGTTATAAGAAATATGTCATTGTTATTATCTGGTTTTGCTTTCCAGTTTAGTGCAGGACCTATTTCTGTTCCTTCTGATAACAACTGTACTGTATTAGAAGCTGTTGCAGCTACTGCATTTTTTCCAAACAGATCCAGTAATACTTCTTCATAATGGGTATGAAGTCGATATTTGTTATCTCCTTTATTTTTACCATAACTAAAAGGAGAAATATTGGTTCCGTCGATTGCAGCCTGTATCAATTCTCCTTCAAAATTTTGATGTCTGGATTCATAGGGAGCAAAAAACTGAATCGATAAACGAGTTCTGTTTGAGCCTAAAATCTCAGAAGCACTATGCCCTGTAAATGCCGCATCGGTAAATTTGATTTCTAAATTATCAACTATAGCATCATGAGATTGTGCAACCCCGGTAAAGGTGAATTCTCCAGTAGTTTTACTGGTAACTGTAAATCTAGCCTCTAATCCTGAAGGTAAATTTACAAGGTCGAAATGAACACCTCTGGTAAAATCTCCACTTGATTGAGAAAAATTAACCCCACCAGCAAGTGATACTTTCATAGATCGGCTCTGATCAATAGTTCCATCATTCTGCCAGTTTTCATAGATTACTGCATTATTAAAAAGTAATCTTGGTCTTGCCTCATCTATAAAAACCAACTCATGGTTAGATGGCTGCCATAATGGTTTTCTTGAGGGGTGTTGTAAAGCAGCATGCATCCTGTCAACCTGCCCACCAGTAAACATAAGATAACAGTCAGAATAATCCATAAAATTCTCACCGTTCGGGGCTCCTGCTCCCGAACATGTCTCTTCGGTATAATTACAAGATCCTGCATTACTGGTAGTTGCAGGCGTATCATCAACATAATCTCCCGGGCTACTACATCCCTGATCAAAAGTATGCCTTAGGTTAAGCCAGTGCCCATATTCATGGGTTAATATTCTTCTGAAATTATCCCCATTAGTGGTTTCTCCTATTGCATTGGTAGCTAAATAGCGACCATTAAAAACAGCTCTTGCAACATTGTTGTCTGACATATATGTGCTGGGATACCAGGCAACACCAGAGTTATTTGTTGCTCCCTGACCATAAAGATCATAGAGAATATATAGATTCATATATTTATAATTGTCCCAAGCATATTTTCTTATTACATCATCATAAAGATCATCTGCTCCAAATCCTGTTTCATCGGGGTTATAGGTAATTCCTGTTGTTGGATTACCCCAGGGATCTATCTGTGCCAGTCTAAATTCGATATTTAAAACACCTCGTCTTCCGCTAAAAGCGCTAGACACATCATTCCAGTCACTATGCAAACCGTTAAATTCTTCATTAACCTGGGACAAGGCGAGTCTAACCAGATCATCATCAACTTTTTTTCCGTTAAAATCATTTCCAAATACATGTACAACTACAGGAATAACATAGGTTGCTTCTTTGTTTTCTGTTTTATTTGCGCGTCTTTTTTGCACGTATTTTTGTGTGATTTTCTCAAATTCTAAAGCCTCCTTCAAAGCTTCAGGATGACTATTGTAATAGGATTTCATGGTCTCATCCTGAGAACATGGTATAGGTAATTCCTGCCCAAAAAAGAATACGGGTAACCCAAGAAATAACCAAGTAAAAAGTTTTTTCATAACTTTAGTTATTAAATTAATTATTATTATTGTGTTTGTGTGTAAGTAATAGTATTCTATAAACGTCCTGGGTATAAAAATTCTCTGAAATTATTTTTTATACATCTTTTAAAATTGTATAATTGTCTAGAATTCTGTATTTTAAAATTATCAATTGTAGTAAACTATAACTTGGAAAAATTAAGTAAAAAAGCATTTGTATTTAATAGCAGAAACTCTCTTATTATCTATATTTTTGTATAGATTACAGCAATTTTTGATAATTCAAATTAAATCTTTTAACAACTTGGAAAAAGCCATCGTTAAAGCTACAGATATGTGCCAGATTTCACTTAACTACCTAAATAACACAATATAGATTTTTGGAATAGTTTGTTCCCCTAGGCTTAAGCATCGCCAAAGATTGTGAGTGGTATTTTATCATACGTACAGTTTTAAGAGTTTGTGTGTTTATT
>CAKMZM010000178.1 GCA_929200365.1 uncultured Flavobacteriaceae bacterium
TAAGGCTTCGTCATACCCTGCGGTAAGGCTTCGTCATACCCTGCGGTAAGGCTTCGTCATACCCTGTGATAAGGCTTCGTCATACCCTGCGGTAAGACCAAATATCGTTTAGTTAAGTTTTTAGTTCATAAAAACTATGTATTCTCTGATATAACAACAGGTTGTTATATTGTTCTGGTTATCCTATATCAGAGATCAATGATAATTGTAGATCTCTTTTTTCTTTCTGTTGGGCATCGATAACTGCTACGGCTGCCATATTAATCATTTCTTCTACACTTGCTCCTAATTGAAGAATGTGAGCTGGCTTATTCATCCCCATCATAATAGGTCCTATCGATTCTGCATTATTGATTTCACTTAATAATTTGTAATTGCTATTGGCTGAATCTAAATTAGGAAATATTAATGTATTCACCTTTTGTTCATTAAGTTTAGAGAACGGAAATTTATCTTTTCTCATTTTACGGTTTAATGCAAAATTCATTTGCAATCCACCATCTACTATAAGATTAGGATAGTATCTATGCAAATACGACACAGCGTCCTGTACTTTTGATGCTGTTGAATGTTTTGAGGATCCAAAATTAGAATAGGATATCATAGCAACAACTGGCTTAATCCCAAACATCTCTACAGTTCTTGCTGTCATTTGGGCTATTTTTGCTAGTTCTTTTGATGAGGGCTCTATGTTTATAGAGGTATCACTTATAAACAATGGACCTTTGCTGGTCATCATTACATTCATAGTTGCAATACGAGTTGCTCCTTTGGCAAGCCCGATCAAATCCATCATAGGTTTAACTACTGTTGGATAACTACGAGAATATCCAGAAAGTACTGCATCGGCATCTCCTTCATTTACCATCATAGCGGCAAAATAATTACGCTCCCGCATCAGTTTTTCTGCATCATAGAGGGTAATTCCTTTACGTTTATTGGTTTCCCAATATTGTTTGGCATAACTGTTTTTACGATCACATTCTTCATCTGCTTTTGGATCAATGATATCAATCCCTTCGGGATCAAAATCAATCTCATTCATAAGTTCGAGTATGATATCTTTACGCCCTAATAAAATAGGATAAGCAATGCCTTCTTCTTTTACTGTTTGTGCTGCTTTAAGCACATCGAGGTGATCTGCTTCGGCAAACACAACCCGCTTTGGGTTTGTTTTTGCTCTGTTTAATAACAATCGTACTAATTTGTTGTCATTACCCATTCGCTCAAGCAATTCGTCTTCATATTTTTCCCAATCGGTAATCGGGGCTGTTGCCACACCACTCTCCATAGCTGCTTTGGCTACTGCCGGCGGTACTTTGGCGATAAGTCTTGGGTCAAAAGGTTTAGGAATGATATAGTCTTTACCAAAATTAAGACGTGTTTCGCCATAGGCTATATTTACTTGTTCGGGAACAGGTTCTTTGGCCAGCTCTGCCAGTGCTTTTACGGCTGCCATTTTCATTTCCTCATTAATCGCTGTAGCTCTTACATCCAGAGCTCCTCTAAAAATAAAAGGAAATCCTAATACATTATTTACCTGATTAGGATGATCACTTCTACCAGTAGCCATAATCACATCTTTACGTGCTTTTATTGCCAGGTCGTATTTTATCTCGGGATCAGGATTGGCCATTGCAAATACAATAGGATTCTTTGCCATAGACACCAGCATATCGGGGCTTACCAGATTGGCCATTGATAAACCAATAAATACATCTGCATCTTTCATAGCATCTTCGAGATTATTGAGATCACGATCTGTGGCAAATTCTGCTTTCTCGGGGGTAAGATTATCCCGGTCTTTACGAATTACTCCTTTACTATCGATCATGACTATATTTTGAGCCGTGGCACCAAAAGCTTTATACAATCTTGTACAAGAAACCGCCGCAGCTCCTGCACCGCTAACTACAATCTTTACGTCTTCGATTTTTTTATTTGCAATTTCTAAAGCATTTAGTAATGCTGCCGCAGAAATTATCGCTGTACCGTGCTGGTCATCGTGCATTACTGGGATATCGAGTTCTTCTTTTAATCTTCTTTCGATCTCAAAAGCTTCGGGGGCTTTGATATCTTCGAGGTTAATCCCCCCAAATGTTGGGGCAATATTTTTAACTGTTTCAACAAAAGCGTCTATATCTTTGGTATCTACTTCGATATCAAACACATTAATATCGGCAAAAATCTTGAAGAGTAATCCTTTTCCTTCCATCACGGGCTTTGAAGCTTCGGGGCCAATATCTCCTAATCCTAATACTGCGGTACCGTTTGATATTACAGCAACCAGATTTCCTTTTGCCGTATATTTATAAACGTCTGGTTTATTTTTTTCAATTTCTAAACAAGGCTCTGCTACACCAGGAGAATATGCCAAAGACAAATCTCTTTGAGTTGCATACTTTTTGGTAGGAACGACTTTTATTTTGCCTGGGGTAGGCTTGGCATGATATACTAATGCCTCTCTTCTTTTGCTTTCGGTACTCATACTACATTAAGATAAATGTGCTTACAAAAATAAAGATCAAAATACGATAACTACGTGATTTTTGGTTATGGTATTTTAATACTAATACATATACAAAGGTACAAGTCTGTATGAGATGTAGAAATTTATGACTAGTTATCTTCAAAAAAAATTGAGAATAGTAAAGGTCATTTTTATAACGAATAGATAAAAAGAATATAGATCGCTTCGCTTTTAGAAACCAGAATAAAGACAAATAGATATTTCTTTATAACCTGAATTCGATATATAGCTACAGAGGTACAACAAGCAATTACATCTATATAATAAGGGTTTACATATCTGCAACACTCATTTACATTTATGCAATAGATATTTATCTTATCTACAATATTATATTAAATGAATCGTAATCTGATGAAATGCGTTAGGGATTGTAGTGAAAATCCCACAGCCCGACAAAGGGAGGTGCGAGGAATTGTAACGAAAAGCGCGACCCGATAGGGAAACGCCCTTAGATGAAAAAACAGGATGAAATCAGTTCTTTTTTAAAAAACGAATATTTCTTTGCAATCCCGAGAACTTGGTTCTTTTTACTGCGGATTTCTGAAATATTTTTGAAAATACTTCTTGTGTAATCTCTTGCCAGTCTTTTTTTGACATCTCTAGCAGTTCTGGTTTGGGATTAAAAAGCGGCTCATTATGGGGTTTCGAAAAACGATTCCATGGGCATACATCTTGGCATACATCACAGCCAAACATCCAATTATCAAATTGGTTTTTATAGCTATTAGGAATCTCTTCTTTAAGCTCTATCGTAAAATAAGATATGCATTTACTGCCGTCTACCATATAAGGCTCGACAATTGCTTGTGTAGGACAGGCATCAATACATGCTGTACACGTGCCACAGTGATCTGTTACAGGGGTGTCGTATTCTAAATCAAGGTCTATGATGAGTTCTGCAATAAAATAAAAAGAACCTACCTGCTGGGTGAGCAGGTTGCTGTTTTTACCAATCCACCCCAATCCGCTTTTTGCTGCCCAGGCTTTATCTAGTACTGGTGCAGAGTCTACAAAAGCTCGACCGTGAACTTCACCAATTTCTTCCTGGATGAACTGTAATAATTGCTTTAGTTTGTCTTTTATCACAAAATGATAATCGGTACCATAAGCATATTTAGACAGTTTGGGAGCTTCGGGGTCTTTTTGTTGTTCCGAAGGAAAATAATTGAGCAATAGGGATATTACACTTTTTGAATCATCAACCAATTTTGTCGGATCCAGTCGTTTATCAAAATGATTTTCCATATATCGCATCTCGCCATGCATATTTTGGTTGAGCCATTTTTCTAAACGTGGAGCTTCTTGTTCTAAAAATTCTGCTTTAGAAATACCGCAAGACAGAAAACCCAAACGTTTTGCTTCAGATTTGATGCGTTGAGTGTATTTGGTTTTAGAATTCAATTACACTTCTTTTTTATAATCAATTTGTTTTTCGGGGTGCTTATTCATGATTTGGATTCCTTTCTGTATCACCAGAGATGTAGGTAAGGTTATGTTTTCGCCTCGATCGGTAATCATAAAAAGATAAAATCCTGTAATATCCTGTACTTCTCCGGTCCAGTTAAAATCTTTATCCAAAACCCGTATCCTGTCTCCTATCCTAACGGGATGATTAAAAAATAAAATAATGCTGGCTGTAAGGTTAGATAAGATCGACCATTGTGCAAAAAAAGCTATCCCCAATACCGCTAGTACCGAAGAAATAAAAACATTGATTTGTTTAAACTCTACTCCCCAAATAATTATCATAGCTATTCCTGCAATAAGGTAATGAAACAGGTAAGACAAATTACGTATTAGTTTTCTTCGATTGGGGTTTATAGATTTTAATCTTGCGAACTTTTTGATTACTCTTTTTGTGAGCAGCAATACAAAAAACAATAGTATCAATACTATTATGGAGAATAAAACTTCATTTCTATAGGTAATCATTATTTGGTTTCTTAGCGTGTATTGCATTTTTGCATATACAAAAATACACAAAGAAGTGATTTAAAATTTATCGCATTGTAAATTTCACAATACTATTTTGAGGCTTTAAAGTGATTAAAGGTTTTATATCAACTTTATGAAGGTTGGTACTTATTTTATATTTCCTTACCAAAGCGCTTATTGCCAGAATCATTTCATACATTGCAAAATTGTTACCTATACACATTCTGGGTCCTGATCCAAAAGGGAAATACCAATCAGAATATTCTTTTTTATCAACATTTGGGTGAAAACGATCTGGATTACATGTCTCTGGATCTTTCCAAAAACTTTTGTGCCTGTGAATTTCAAAAAACGAAATCAGGATAGTTGTTCCTTTTTTTAGTTTTAAATCCTGATAATTATCTTCTTCTATTGCCACACGATCAGAAAAATAAGCTGGTGGGTATAACCGCATTGCTTCTTCTATACATTGTTTTGTGTATTGAAGTTTTGCTATTTGCTCCATGGGTTCTAGATTATCTGGAGTTTTAGAAACTTCTTGATATACTTTTTCCTGAATTTCGGGATGAAGTGCTAGTAATACTGAAGTAAAGGTTAATGCATTAGAAGTCGTCTCGTGACCTGCTACAAAAAGAATCAGGATTTCATCGATCAGCTGTTCATTATCCATCACACTACCATCATCATATTTTGATGCTAATAACATATCTAACAAGTCGGCATGTTTTTGATTTGAGTTCCTTCTTTCTTCTATAATTGTATTAAGGATATCTCTGGCTTCTTGAGTTAGCTTGAGTGTACTTTTGATTTTTCCACTAAAATAAAACCACCATCGTTTATAAGGTTGTCTTATTTCTTTGACCAATGATTTCTGAACGGCTTCTGTTATATATTGTAATCGTGGAATCGTATCTCCCTGGGTATCTGTATAACCAAATAATGACTTGGCTACAACCTTAAAGGCCAAATCACTCATTATAGGAAAAATATCAATCGCTTTATCAGAAGGTATGTTAAGAAATTCTTCTTCTATTACTTCTTTAATGGTATGTATTAAAGATTCGAGCTTCTTTTTATGAAAAGCGGGCTGAATTAAACGTCTTTGTTTTAACCATTTTTCTCCTGTAGAGGTTAATAATCCTTCTCCTACATACTTTGCCAGATCTTTTGTTTGTAATTCTGATTTGCTATACCGTCTATGTTGTTTTTGCAGCATATGTTTAGCAAAACCCGCATCACGAGTAAAAATAACAGTTTTACCAAATCCTAATTGAACTTTAAAAGTGTCTCCGTGTTTTTCAAAATTTTCATAATGAAAGGGGAGTGGGTTTTTAAGAATACGATTTGCATTATTAAGAACTCTAAAAAAAGAAACTGTAGGGAGATTGGTATTCATTTTATGTAATCTTGCTAAGTACATGACAAAAAATTAGGACAAACATTTAAATGATTGATTATCAGTCACATTATTAAATTATTGTTTTACAGACCTCACAGGTCTTAGAGACCTGTGAGGTCTTGATAAACTATAAAATTATTAGGTGTATTACTATTCACAGTTAATTTTTGTCATGTACTAAAGTAATCTTGTATTTAATCAGGCAATAATAACAACTAAAATAATCCTCCCTGAATCCCTCCTTTTACTCTTCCTAAGTGTTTATAAGCTGCTTCTGTTACTTCTCTACCCCGTGGTGTACGCATAATAAATCCTTGCTGAATTAAAAAAGGTTCATAAACTTCTTCTATCGTTTCTGGGCTTTCACTAACGGCTGTTGCTATTGTGGTTAATCCCACAGGTCCTCCTTTAAACTTATCGATTAATGTCAATAATATTTTATTATCCATCTCATCTAACCCATGAGCGTCTACATTAAGTGCTTTTAAGGCAAATTTAGAAATTTCTATATCTATCTTACCGTTTCCTTTTATCTGAGCAAAATCACGCACTCTACGCAATAAAGCATTGGCTATTCTGGGGGTTCCTCTACTCCTACCTGCTATTTCGATTGCAGCTTCCATAGAAATAGGTACATTGAGTATATGAGCACTACGCTGTACTATGGTAGATAACAATTCTGTTGTGTAGTATTGTAATCGGGACTGAATCCCAAATCGTGCCCTCATAGGTGCTGTTAATAATCCCGAGCGTGTTGTTGCCCCAACTAGGGTGAATGGGTTTAAATTAATTTGAACTGTGCGTGCATTAGGACCGCTTTCGATCATAATATCGATCTTATAATCTTCCATAGCAGAATACAAATATTCTTCTACTATAGGGCTTAATCTATGAATCTCATCTATAAACAATACATCTCTGTCATCCAGATTCGTTAATAGCCCAGCCAAATCTCCAGGTTTATCCAAAACTGGTCCTGAAGTAACTTTAATTCCAACTCCTAATTCGTTGGCAAGAATATGGGCCAATGTGGTTTTTCCTAAACCAGGAGGGCCATGAAAAAGAGTATGATCAAGAGCTTCATCTCTTAAATTTGCCGCCTTGACAAAAATTTCTAAATTCTCAAGAACCTGATCCTGACCAGCAAAATCATCAAAGGCAAGAGGTCGTAATGCTCTTTCGATATCCAGATCTTCGTTAGAAAAATTTTCGTTTGTTGGATCAAGGTTTTCGTTCATTTAT
>CAKMZM010000179.1:0-2293 GCA_929200365.1 uncultured Flavobacteriaceae bacterium
AATCTGGTAAAATAGTAAATGCTTATAATGCATTATTAATGGCAGAGCAGCTATCTAAGAGTAAGAAATAACACCTATCCTCTTAATGAAAAAGATAATTTTTCTTCTTCCATTGCTGCTACTTACACTAGTAGGCAAGAATCATATAACAATCTAAAAACGAATCCATACATTCCTAATTGTTTCGTCTTTTGTTTTCTAGTCATAAATTTTAGCCTGATCTAACAAAATGTAATTGATCGGATGGATGCATATTTTAAACCCAAAACAGTATAGAACCTCAACAATTTAACAAAATCATTGTACGAAAGTATACGAACGCTAAAAAAGAGTTAATTGTGTAATAGCTTCTAAGTTTTTCAACAACAATATACATTTAATAATTCAGATGTAAGCATACTAATTATAGATGAAATACTTTATTTTTTCTATTTTTCTGTTTAAGGAGTTAAATCCTACATTTTTCAACTTCAGAAAGAAATTTGATTGCCAAAATATTTTCTGAAAAATGGTGTTTAAAAATAATATAGAATATAAACTCACATTTAAAACCTAAAAATTATGAAAAAATCTTATGTACTTATTTTATGCCTGATGAGCTTTTTATTTGCTCCAGAACTGCAAGCTCAGGTAAAATTTGAATCTGAAAACAATTCAAAAAACACACGAATAAAAAATGGAGAAGATGTCTTAATTGAAAATCACCCGTATCAGGCCGACTTAAGTGGTTGCGGTGGTACTATTATTGGTCCTACTTGGATTCTTACCGCAGAGCATTGTGTTGGCGGAATGGTAGGAAGAAAAATAGGAGTTGGATATACCAAAAGAAGTGATCGATCTACAGGGCAAACATCTGTTGTAAAAAGAGTTATAAATTTTCCGTGTTCGGGATGTGATTTAAGCCTTTTAGAACTAGAAACTCCATTAGACTTATCTGGTAAATATGCTAAGGCGATTAAATATGCATCAGCAGATGTTTTTACCTATGGTTATGTTAAGAGAGATATGGAGTGTTATGCTACAGGTTGGGGACAACTGGGTCCTAACGGAGGTACTCCAGATCATTTGCAAGGAGCATTATTAAAATTTGGAAACGTTCAATTATCTGATGAGCGTATTAGAGTTGAAGAAACAGAAGGAAGAATGGTATGTAGAGGAGATAGTGGTGGCCCATTAGTTGTATATAATGGTGACAGGTCTGAAAGGATTTTGGTAGGAGCCGTAAGTGGTGGAGAAGGAACACCTTGTACTGATTATGGTTTCTGGGGTAATGTTGCTAATGCTGCAAGCTGGATCGAACAACAAACAGGCATTAAACCTTATAAAGAAGGTGGCAGTACACCAGATACACAAGCTCCTTCTGCTCCAGCAAACCTAGCTGCATCTAATCCTACACAAACTACTATCAACCTGTCGTGGTCTGCTTCTACAGATAATATAGGAGTAACTGGATATGATGTGTATAGAGGTAATACTGTTATCGGTACAACTGCTAATACAACATATCGAGCTACAGGATTAACTGCTAGTACAACATACAGTTTTAGTGTAAAAGCCAAAGATGCTGCAGGAAATGTATCTGTTGCCAGTAATGTGGTAACTGCAGCTACAACAGAAACAGGATCTGGGTCTCATGATGTAAAACTAACAATTGTTTTTGATAATTACCCTGCAGAAACCAGTTGGGAAATCAAAAATGCAAATAATCAGGTAGTACATTCTGGAGGAAACTATGACTCGCAGACAAGTGGCTCTACTATTGATATCAACAAAACTTTAGATGCGGGCTGTTATACTCTTGTTTTTAAAGATACTTATGGCGATGGTATTTGCTGTAGCTATGGTAATGGTTCTTATGAGTTAACTAATCTTACAACTGGTGCTGTTTTGGCTTCGGGAGGAGCATTTACAACAGAAGACACCAAAAACTTCTGTGTTGATGGTAGCAATGCTACAAGTAAAACTTCTGATAGTACTCTAAAAACAACCTCTGAATTTTTTGTTTATCCTAGTCCTGCAAATAACTTTATCATTATCCAAATGAATAATGCCAAGGATTCTAACTTCAAGATTGTTAATCAAATTGGTCAAGTGGTAAGAAAAGGTGAAGTTTCTAAAAATAAAGTAGAATTAAGTGATTTACCTTCTGGGTTGTACTTTGTTTCAGTCAAATCAGGTGACAAAACTTTAACTAAGAAGTTTATCTTAAAATAAAATAGATTATATTATATATAGTTGGTAAAAGAGACTGTCTTTTCAGACAGTCTCTTTCTTTTAGTCAAAACGATAAAAT
>CAKMZM010000179.1:2393-4045 GCA_929200365.1 uncultured Flavobacteriaceae bacterium
TTTATGATTGGTTTACTAAGATATAGTTACCATTTAAAATTATTAATTGATCGTCTGACATATAGAAATAATATATGTCATAACATTTTGTATCATAAGTTAAGGAATCAACTATTTTAAATACTATAGTTATGAAAAAACTATTACTCATCTGTTTACTTTTTTATTTAGGAAATCAAATCATCTTTGCTCAGGCAGATTATATAAGCTGGGAATTTAAGGGAGGAAGTCTTCTTACAAATCCAGATGGCACATCTACTGGTCCTGGGTCAGAGCCTGCAGGATTAGATATTGCAGCGCTACCACTTACCGCTCCTGGTTATGGTCGTCTTCGTTCGGCAGTATTTGCAGATTTGGATAATGATAATGATCTTGATTTTATTTCTGGAAGCCAAACAGGGACGGTTCATTATTTTCAAAATACTGGAACTATTACTGCTCCTAATTGGGTAGCAGCATCAATACCTACTTTGGATACAATAAAAATAAATAGTACTAGTTCTGTAAGAAATCAAAATAGACCGCAACTAGTAGATATTGACGACGATGGTAATTTGGATCTATTTATTGGGTCACAATATAACTATGAAGGTTCTACTCTAGATGATATTCGTTTTTATAGAAATATAGGAACTCCTGAAGTACCAGTATTTGAATATCTCCCTACTTGTATTCCTGGTCTTTTAGATCAGAATATTGCAGAATTTCCTGGTTTAGGATTTGTGGATCTTGACAATGACACAGATCTAGATTTAGTAGCATTAGGAAGCAACAAACTAACCTATTATAAAAACATAGGCACTAAAGAAAATCCCAATTTTGAATTACAATCTGAAACAAATAGTCCTTGGGATGATGAAAATGCATATACTAATATGGATGTACCCATACCAGTTTTTGAAGATTTTGACAAAGATGGTGATTATGACATGTATTTTATGATTGATACTGGTTTTGTTAGATGGATAGAAAATATTGGTACTGCAACTACTCCTGATTTTGCTTCTTCTCCTCAACAACCATTTAATGGAGAATTGACCAATGGGCAAATAGGAAGTTTTTCTACTATAGATTTTGGTGATGTAGATGGAGATGGTCTTAAAGATGCCATTCTAGGAAGTTTTAATGTTCCCAGATTTGCATGGTTTAAACAAGTACCTGTATGTATACCACCAACTATATCAACCATTACGGCAACACCTGTAACCTGTGAAGGGGAAACTTCTACCATAACTATTACGGGTGACCTTAATATTGCTTCTACCTGGTCGATATATACCGATTCTTGTGGTGGTACCCTAATAGGCACTACTACCACCAACACTTCTACCTTTGATGTTGTTCCTACTGCACCAAACACTACTTATTATATACGAGGAGAAGATGATGATATCTCTTGCATTGATGAAACAACCTCTACTTGTACAACAATTACTATTACAGTTAATGCTATCGATGACCCAGGATTTAACTATGATACTGATAGCTATTGTAAAGAAGATGCTAATCCAACTCCAACAATTACAGGACTAGCAGGCGGGGTATTCTCAAGCACAACAGGATTGAGTATTGATCCCAGCACTGGGAGTATCGATATTGCTGCAAGTACAGCAGGGTCTTATACCATAACCTATACTACTACTGGGGTTTGC
>CAKMZM010000179.1:4145-7101 GCA_929200365.1 uncultured Flavobacteriaceae bacterium
TGCTGCAAGTACAGCAGGGTCTTATACCATAACCTATACTACTACTGGGGTTTGCCCTAATTCTAGCCATGTGATTATAGATATTACCGAATTAGACGACCCAGGATTTAACTATGATACTGATAGCTATTGTAAAGAAGATGCTAATCCAACTCCAACAATTACAGGACTAGCAGGCGGGGTATTCTCAAGCACAACAGGATTGAGTATTGATCCCAGCACTGGGAGTATCGATATTGCTGCAAGTACAGCAGGGTCTTATACCATAACCTATACTACTACTGGGGTTTGCAGTAACTCTAGTACAATAGATATAACTATAAATGATTTGCCTGATGCAACGATAACAGATAATTCTCCAACTTATACCGCCAATATTACAGGAGCAATATACCAATGGATTGATTGTGATACTAACCAACCAATTCTGGAAGAAACAAATCAATCCTTCACTGCAACCAAAAATGGCTCTTATGCTGTTGATATTACGCAAAACGGCTGTACAAATAGATCCTCTTGTCTTGTAGTAAATACTATTGATACACAAACAGAAGATACAATATCTTCTTTTAAATTATACCCTAACCCAACCGACGGAACTGTGACTGTCACGATTACTGTTCAAAAAATTTCCATATTTAATTATTATGGTAGAAAAATGCTCGAAACATCAAATTCTAATTTTGATATATCTTCACTTACATCTGGAGTATATTTTATGGAGATTGAAACTGATAAAGGTAGAACTATTAAAAAAATTGTACGGCGGTAAATATCCTCGGGGCAAGTCTGCAAGAAATTCAAATGAAAACAATTTTCAAACTTCCTAAGCAAGCGAAGTATTAAGCCTAAAATCCCGCTAAAAAAGCGGGATTTTAACTTTTTAAAAGCTTGGTTTGGTTAATATGATTGTATGTATTGTTTTCAGTATGGCATATCATAGTGATTTTGAGTATCTCAATGTTTTTATATATTGTTCCATATACTTCCAATTTGGGTTTCCTTTACTATCTATCTATAGGAAGTTTTATTTTTGAAAAAGGCATACGCATTGGTCTCCATTTTCTTCCAAAATCCCAACGATATTGCTCTAACTCAACTAGAGTAGAAATAAACATGGCTATATAAGGATTCCACTCCATTCCTTTTAATCTAATAACATTCACATCGTGTGAACAGGTAAAATCTTCATCCTGATAAAAAGCAAACCCAACAGAACCATTGTTAGTTATAGTAATACAGTTTTTTTTGAAAATCTTTTTTTCTATTTTGTGATCTACACTATTTTCAGATTTATTTGCTGTTTCAATATCAAAAAATGAATAATACTCTGTAACCCCATTGTTGTTTTCTGTAGCACCAATAAAGGGAATATTTCCATTTTCTATGTGTTCTGGTTTTTTATTATAGTACCCATTGAGAATTTCGAAAACTCCATTTACCCCACCATATTGAAACTCTTTCCATTTTGTAATATCTAATTGAAATGAATTATCATCTATTGGTTCTATCTCTACAGGTGTATAGCTTCTTTTTACTTTGAAAGAAATATAATCTTTGATTTTGTTTTCAAACAGTTCTTGTTTAATTGAAGTGTAATCTGTTTCAAGATATGCTTCTGCTATCCATTCATCCTTACCCGTAACTAGTTTTTGAATTGAAGTTCCAGGAATTTCTTTACGATTTTTGTATATTTTTATAAAATCAGATTTTATAGTATCCCATCTTTTATTAAAATCTAATCTTCCTCTATTCTTTCTTTTCTCAAAACCATCTTCTTTTAAATAACCAAACCATGTTTCATTATCGCCATTTGGGATATCTGCTTGCCAAACCATTATACAAGTATTAGCAGCAACTGGGTAAAACAATTCATTAGGCATTGAAATAACCGCTTTAAGAGTATGATTTGCAAGTAATCTTTCTTTTACAGCGATTAGATTTTTTTCGTTTTTAATTGCACAACTTACCTGAACAATTCCTATTACAATTCCTTTCTTTCCTGACACTACTTTAAGTCCGTGCTCAATAAATTCCATTTGACCTGCATTTCCAACATCATAAGGTGGATTAAGAAATACTACATCTGGATGATGATGATCTATAATCATCTGTTCATGATTAAAACAATCTCCATTATAAATATTTGATTTTCCATCTCCTCTAAACATCATATTAGTGCAAGCATAAGAAAACATATCAGGTCGTCTTTCAACACCAACAAGTTGTGATGACTTTATACTTGTTTTTTGGGCAGAATTTCCATTTGCTAATTTGAGCATTGATTTCATAGCTGAAATAAGAAAACTACCAGAACCACAGCAAGGGTCATAAATTACGGTATTAGCAGAAATGCCTGCAATGTCGCAAAATAAACTTGTAATATGAGTTGGTGTTAAAACAAGACCTTGTTTTTGAGAACTACTAGCATATCTTATGAATTCTGTGTAAAATTTACCTAAAATATCTACACCTGCATCTTCAAGTTTTATTAGCGGATGTACATTTTTAAATAAATAATCTATAAAATCCTCTTTTACTATTTGTATGGTTTCTTTTTCTTCCTTTTTCCTTTTTATTATTTTTTGCTTGAAAATAGGTTCGTTTAATATTTTATTAAGTTCCTTAATAATAGACTGTTTGTTTCTAACACTAAAGGTATTAAGAACCCTAACAATAGCACCTATCATTCCTTCTGCCAATTCAGATGTTTTTTTGTATGTTGAATAACTCTGCTTAAAGGGATCGTCAAGTAATGCTAATAAAATCCCGCTAACAATAGTACACCTTCCATTTTCTGTAATTGAATAAGCATGGAATTCATCATTGAGATGAACCGCCTTTTGTAAAATATCTATATTTTTTAAGCTTTCAGCAAACGAGTCGTCCTCAAATAATTTTAAATAGTCATTAATTGCTAATAATGTTGACTCCCCTAAATCCTCTACTTTTTTAG
>CAKMZM010000180.1:0-4135 GCA_929200365.1 uncultured Flavobacteriaceae bacterium
TATTCACAGTTAATTTTTGTCATGTACTAAATGGAATCTGATATAAATATAAAATCCACCCCTCAAAATGTTACTTTCCAAAGAACTCTTTCATCCCATGGAACTTGAAAAACTTTCCTAACTCTAAAACTGTTCAACTTTTATTGGTTCATAACAATATTATCCTTCTAGATCCATGTCTTTAAGTTTATTCTCTTCTGCCAATTTAGCTTTTTGAGCTGCATATTCAAATCCTTGTCTCCACCAGCTACTCATTAATTTTTTATCAAAAATCAGGGAGTTTTCGGTAAGTTTAGATGGAGTATAGTATAGATTTAAAGGAACGTCTTTATTAATTGCTGCTAATTTACCTAATACAGTATCATGACCTTCGACCTGATCTAGCACATAGCTAAATAGATTTACCATAAGTGAAAAGGGATTTTTACCCAACACTTTATTATGTTCCATATTTTCTGATTCTAAAATAATGGCATCAACTTCTGTAGCTCCTCGTCGTATTGCTTCTCGAATAGGTACCATACACCCAAACCCACCATCAGCATACTCACAACCATTTTTGTTCACTAAACTCATAAAAGGAACATAATTACACGATATCCAAATCCAATCACAGAAATCTTCATAAGAAAAATCATTAATTGACTTATATTCTGTACTATTTTTGGTGAGATTAGAAACGGTAATCACAACATCATCTACTTTTCTTCGTACCAGACGAAATTCTGCTTCTGAGAAATTTCTACGTATAGCTCTTCTTAGGTTTTTACTTTCTCCAAACGTACGTTTTCTTTTAATGAACTGCCACAGGGATGAAAAAAAATTAATTGATACAAATTCTCTATTTCCCTTTTTTCTTACAACAAAAGGATTTACATTAAAGATTGTATGTTGATTAACATTAGTGTAGATATCGTACATTTTATCGATGTTACCTAAGGCCAACTGTGAAATTAGAAGACTTCCTGTAGAACTCCCCAAAAAGAGGTCATATTTCTTACCCTGCTCATGGATTAAGTATTGAGCTACCCCACCAGCATAAGCCCCTTTACTACCGCCGCCAGAAATTACTAATGCGCGCATGTTTTATATTATGGAATTATTTTTTTTTTCAGAAAATCGTGTTGATTTTTTGGTAAACTATTCGATAAAGCTACGTATTTCTTTTTATATTTTTCACTCTTAAGTATATTATCGAGAATTTTTCTGCAAGAATTTCTAAAACGCCAATTATGATGGGTTGCTCCTTCTAAAAGATCCAATAATGACTGATCAGAAAAAGTTTGCAAGCTTTCCAGATATGTAAATGCATTCTCCCGAATACCAAATCCAAATTTTGTTGAGGTATATCCCGATAGTTCCTGATAAAATTTTTGATGTTCACTGGTATGGTAATCCTTTGTGTTTAATGCTAAAACTAACCATAACATTCTAATATTTTTAGTATTGAAACCTACAATTTCTTTGGTAAGATCCAGATACTCTTTTCTTTTTTCAGGAAAACTGGTCCACAAATGATAAAGCGCTGGCTCTATGGTAGCATACGAGGCTTCTTTTAGTAAAGATTCATATTGTTCTTGTAATTCTTTGGGGATTTTAATTAATGTATTTGCTATAGCCTGACGCACAAAAATGTTATTGGTTTCAAAAGCTTTATCATACAAGGCTATAATCTCTGGAGAGTTTTTTCCTTCTAATTGATATACAGCTTCCTGACCGATATAATCATTAACAGGAAAATCTAATGCCCTTGCCAGAGTTCCCCATTTTCCTGCCATAGGTTGAGTACGTTCCTGAGCCAAACTCAAATAACTTTTAATGAAATCTGATTTTGCTAATATATTTAAGGCCTCCTGCGAAGGGAATTTTATATTCTCTAACCATGATTGCCTAAATGTTTTCAAATCTGTACCACTTACCTCCTCTGCAATTGCCATAAAATCATTGGTGATAACATTCTGAAATTTATGCTTTTCGAGATAATTATGAATTGTAATTTTAAAACTAGTATCGCCAATCAAATTTCTTAATGCATGAATAGCCCAGGCTCCTCTTTGATAAAATGTTAGAGAGCTTGCTTTGGGGTTTAATAATGATGTTGCATTCTTTGTTTTGGATAGCTCGGTGAGTTGTTCTGCACTTTCATACAATTTGTATTGAAAATAATCATCTCCAAAAATTTCTTTTTCTGCCAATAATGCATAATATGTTGCAAATCCTTCCTGAAGCCAATGATGTGTTGCTTCGGTTTCGGTTACTAGATCTCCAAACCATTGGTGCGCCAATTCATGTGCATTGACATTGATATAATTTTGATCAACAAATGCTGTTTCATCAACTACAAAAGCATCAGAAAAAATGGTGGTCCCAGTATTTTCCATACCAGCATATAAAAAATCTTTAACGGGAATTTGTTTATAGTTTTGCCAGGGAAATAAAAAGCCTATCTCTTTTTCTAAAAAATCAAAAATCTGTTTACTGTGCTTATACGTCGATTCAAATTTATTTTTATCTCTAGGGTAGTAATACATTTCTAAAGGAGTTCCATTTGACGAAGTTTCTACTACTTTATCATATTTACCTATTGCAAAAGCAACCAAATAACTACTCATAGGGCGTTGCATATCATACTGCCAACTTTGGATAGAATCATTAACTGATACTGTTTTGGTTAGTTTTCCATTAGCAATGACTTCATAACTTTTATGAAAATTAATCGTGAGATCATATTCTACCTTCTCATTCATATCATCAAAACTGGGTAGCCAGTTAGAGGTATATTTTCCTTGCCCTTGAGTCCAAATTTGATCATTACCCTCATAATCTTTAACAAAATAGAGTGCTTTTTTAGGTTTAGCTTCATAATGAATAGTTACACTATATTCTTTATTGACTTCAAAATTATGTGTAATAACAATAGTTTCTTGGTCATAATCTGTCTGAACCTGATTTCCTTCGATAAGTGCAGTGCTTATATTCATATCCCATGCATCAATCCTAATTCTAGGTGTTGGCGCAATGATTTTGAATGCATAGGTAACTTTTCCTATAACTTTCTTAACACTAGTATCAATAGTAATGTTAACTTTTCCTCGTATAAAATCTACATAAGGCTGTTCTTTCTTATGTGTATTTTGGTAAATTGTTGAATCTACTTCCTGAGCATTGCCTATTGAAGAAAAAACAAGTATTAAAAAGCTTAAAATAAATTTCATATTACACGTAAATCAAATGTTCTGCCAAAATAACGAAATTAGTCTGTTTATGTTACAAATTTTTGATTGACAATATTTTTATAATATAGTATATTCGCTACGATGAATCCTAATATTTTACAAACCCCTATTGATTACCTAAAAGGTGTTGGCCCATCTCGTGCAGCCTTACTTCGATCAGAGCTTGGGATTCATACGTATCAGGATTTGATTAACTTTTTTCCGAATCGATATCTTGATAAAACACAATACTATAAAATCAACCAATTGCAACGCAATTCGGCAGAGGTACAGATTATCGGTAAGATTATCAATATTAAGACAGTAGCACAAAAAAAAGGAAAGCGATTAGTTGCCAAATTTGTAGACGATACAGGTTCTATAGAATTGGTTTGGTTTAGAGGGCATAAATGGATTCGTGAAAATTTAAAGATCAATACTCCTTATGTCATTTTCGGAAAAACCAAATACTATAATGGTTTTAGTATGCCGCACCCTGATATGGAGTTATTGACAGAGCATCAACAAAATCTAAGAACGGTAATGCAACCCATATACCCTTCTACCGAAAAACTCTCTAATAAAGGTATTACCAACCGCGTGATGAGTAAAATGATGCAACAATTGTTTGTTGAGACCAAAGTACGTTTCTACGACACGTTGTCTCAGGAAATTCTTGAGGACCTTAAACTTATTTCGAAAAGTGAGGCTGTTTTTAATATTCATTTTCCTAAAAGTCAGGAATTATTAGCCAAAGCACAATATCGGCTTAAGTTTGAAGAGTTATTTTATATTCAGCTACAGCTTATCACTAAAAAATTAATTCGAAAACAAAAAATAAAAGGGTTTCCTTTTACCGAAGTTGGAGCATATTTTAATAATTTCTATAACAACCATCTTCCATTCGACCTTACCAATGC
>CAKMZM010000180.1:4235-7046 GCA_929200365.1 uncultured Flavobacteriaceae bacterium
GAGTATCAAATTTCTATTGTTCATGGTAAAATGAAGCCTACCGATAAAGATTATGAAATGGAACGTTTTGTAAAAGGCGAAACCCAGATTATGGTTGCTACCACTGTAATTGAAGTTGGAGTTAATGTACCTAATGCCAGTGTTATGATTATAGAAAGTGCAGAACGTTTTGGGTTATCACAATTACATCAATTACGAGGTCGTGTAGGTCGTGGTGCAGAACAAAGTTTTTGCATTCTTATGACCAGTTTTAAATTATCTGCAGATAGTAAGACTCGATTAGAAACTATGGTACGCACCAATGATGGTTTTGATATTGCCGAAGTAGATCTAAAATTACGAGGACCTGGAGATATTATGGGTACCCAGCAAAGCGGTGTACTTAATCTTAAAATAGCAGATATCGTAAGAGATAATGATATCCTAAAAACAGCAAGGCATTATGCTATGAAAATATTGAATGAAGATCCTTCGTTATCTTTAGATAAAAATAAAGTATTACTCTACACCTATCAGCAACTTGCTAAACATAAGAATATATGGAATTATATTTCTTAACACATAATAAATCAAATACAATACTATCATATTTAGTTAATTTATAATCGAAAACAAGTACTGTATCACTATACCTTTGAAAGTTCTATATAAACGTAGTAAAAATAAATAAAGACTTCTTAAAAATGCCATATCAACAGATACCAGAATACCCAGAGAATTATTCTTCAGGTAACATAATTTCCAGACTTATAGATGGTCTTGGATATCGTTATTATTGGGCTACAGAAAATCTTACTAAAACTGATCTACAATACAAACCATCTATCGAGGGTTTTAGTACATACAAAACAATAGAACATATCTATTGGCTTTCTATAATGATTACTAATACTGCGCAAAATTTACCTAGTATCAGACTTACTCCAGCAGATCTGTCTCCTCTGAATTTTGATATCTTAAGAAAAAAAACGCTGTACAATCTAAAGAAGGCAAGCGAATTATATGCACAAAACACAAAAGACGATATGAATAATTATATGATCGTTATACAAAGTGATGGGTATAAAGGAGAATTCCCTTTCTGGCATATGATCAATGGTCCAATATCTGATGCGCTCTATCACACAGGACAAATAGTATCGTTTAGGAGAACAACGGGTAATCCAATAAATCCGAAAGTTAATGTATTTACAGGAAAAGCAAGGGGTTAAATTTTGGTTAAGAAGAGATTTAAACGATTTTTTTACTCATATAATTATATCTCTTATAATCCTAAGTTTTTAGGTCTTTTAATGCCCTTGGGCTATTTATCTTATTTATCTTGGTATCAAAAGTTATTAGAAAAAATACCTAATAAACACTACAACACATTCTAATGCTAAATAATTAGGTATTCATATCATTATAGTAATAGCCTAAGTACATGACAAAAAACTTATAGTACATTCATTACCAGTTTTTTTGTCACTACATCCTAAAAACGAAGTCTTTTTACCAAATCATATGATACAAAATAATAATTAGGTATGGAAATAGTATGTTACGGTTGTGGTAGAGGTGAAAATCCTGAAAATACAATTGAAGGAATACACCATTGTCAATCAATAAATCCAGATTGGTGGGTAGAAATGGATATTCAGATTACTAAAGATCAAAGATTAGTGCTATTTCATGATTATCAAACAAAACGAATCACTGGAGTAAATAACAAAATTCACCTACTTACCCTAAAAGAAATACAACAGTTAAATGCAGGGTATAATTTTAATGTTGAAAATGAATTTATATATCGTGAGAATCCTATACAAATTCCGACTGTAGAAGAGGTATTTCAAAAATTCCCGAAAGCTAAACTATTACTCGATCTTCATACAAATAACCTTATAGCTGTTACTCGGCTAATTACATTAATTAGAAAATATGATATGGATAACCAGATAGTTATAGTGAGTCGATATGATGAGGTAATCTCTTCTTTCAAAAAGAAAAAACCAAAATGGCGATATGGTGTACCTACCAAAGAAGCAAAAAAAATGATCTACAGTAGTTTCCTGTATTTAGATAAATTCTTTCCTATTACATCAGATATATTAATGCTTCCTAAAAAAGCTGGTAAAGTGAATGTTTTAACAAAAAGAGTGGTTAAGCATGTAAAAAAACGAAACAAAACACTTTGGGCATGGATGTATGAAGGAGAAATGGTAGAAACTGTAGATAATGAAATAGAACTAAACGAAATGATAGAACTTGGGGTTAATGGAATATTTACTGGTTATCCCAAAAAGCTTATAAATCAATTACAGTAAATAAAAATCTCATGAAACCAAAATTAATCATTTTGTCTGACCTATGGGGAAAGAAAAAATCGGATTGGGTTGCTTATTATATCAAAGAGCTTCAAGATCATTTTGTATTACAATATTATGACTGTTGTGAATTAGGAATGTTAGACATATCAACATACACCGAAGAAAATCTTCATAAACAATTCACTAATGGAGGAATTGATCGGGCGGTACAAAACTTGCTTACTCTAGAAAAAGGAAAAATACATATCCTTGCGTTTAGTATTGGTGGGGTTATTGGTTGGAAATCTGCTATAAAAAACCAGAGTGTATTATCATTATACGCGGTTTCATCAACAAGGTTACGATATGAAACAAATAGACCTAAAACAAAAATAAAGCTCTATTTTGGAGAGAATGATATATATTCTCCAAAAAACGAATGGTACGAGCTAATGGGTATTGATGCCGATATAGAAAAAGGAAAAGAGCATCAACTATACATCGAATCAGAATTTGCGATACA
>CAKMZM010000181.1 GCA_929200365.1 uncultured Flavobacteriaceae bacterium
TTTTTGTAATTCTTTTACCATTACTTTTTTATCATAAGCAAATTGCTGTGCAATAGTTTGATCATAAATGGTTTGTAGATCTTCTGCATTTTGTTGAATAAGATGATCAAGTTCTGTGTTTTGAAAAAAGATGACGACCAATAGATGTTTTTTTGCTAAAGCTTGTAAGTAAGGTAGTTGTATTTTTAAAGATGATATGTGCTCAAAATTTGTATATAGTAATAGTAAACTTCTATGATTTATTTGTCTTTTTACATGAGTATATAGCAATCCATAATCAGAATCAAGAAATTGAGTCTTAATATTATAAAGGGTTTCAGAAATCGTATTAATGTATGTTTTTTTTCCGCTAGACGGTAAAAAATCATTTACTGTATTAGAAAAAGATAGCATCCCAACTTTATCATGTTTTTTTAATGCGATATTAGAAAAAGCGAGTGTACTGTTAACCGCATAATCCAGAAGACTTAAACCTTTAAAAGGCATTTTCATAACGCGGCTGGCATCGATTATAGAGTATATAGGTTGTGATTTTTCGTCCTGAAATTGATTAATCATTAAGTTGCCATGTTTTGCAGTGGCTTTCCAGTTAATAGTACGAATATCATCACCTGTTACATATTCTTTGATTTGTTCAAACTCCATAGTATGCCCAATACGTCTGATTTTTTTTAGCCCTATTTGGGTTAGTTTATTATCGATAGCAAGGAAATCATACTTTTTCATTTGGATAAAAGATGGGTATACTTTTACCATAGCAGCATTATCAAAACTATATCTACGTTTTGCAAGACCTATTCTGGTCATGGTATATACATATAGGTTTCCAAAGATATATTCTCCTCGTTTTACAGGTCGTAATGAGTATTCGAAATCTAAAACAGATTTGGGTAAAATACTTCCTTTTTTGAGAAAATCACGTTTTTGAAATTGTACAGGAATCTCATCGATAATCTCTACATGGGTAGTGAACTTGTAATTACTTTTTATTCGTACAGGAACGGCATTAAAATCACTATTTGAAAATTTATTGGGTAGGATTCTATTGGCATAAATTCCATTTTGAGTATTGTATAAAGCCACAATATCAAATAGAAAAACAATTATTAATCCCCATACCGATAACCAGACAAAAGGGTATATCGAGGTAAACCAGTATGATAATAAAAATAATACTGATAGTAGTGTGAGTATATAAAATACTCTTGAGCTTAGATATAGTGATTTTAAAAATTTGATCACAGCTAGCGCGGTATTTCTACAGATTGTAAGATCATTTCTATAACATTTTCTGTTGTCATTCCTTCCATTTCACGTTCTGGTGATAGGATAAGGCGATGTCGTAACACAGGGAAGAGGGATTTTTTGATATCCTCGGGGGTCACAAAATCTCTCCCGTTGATTGCAGCAAATGCTTTTGAGGCATTCATAACAGCAATTGATGCACGTGGAGAACCACCTAAATATAAATGAGGATGTGTTCTGGTTTTGGTTACAATCTCTGCAATATATCCTATAATTTTTTCTTCGATGATTACTTCTTGTGTCTTTGCTTTAAATTCTATTAATTGTTCTGGAGTAAGTACAGCATCAACCATTTCTAGTGGTTTGATTGTTTTTCTCTCATGATGAGTTTTCAGGATATTCACTTCATCTTCGAGAGTAGGATAATCTACTTTGATTTTAAATAAAAACCGATCTAGTTGTGCTTCTGGTAAGGCGTAGGTTCCTTCTTGTTCTACAGGATTTTGAGTTGCCAATACCATAAAAGGAGGGACCATAGGGTATCTAATACCGTCTATAGTTACTTGCTTTTCTTCCATCACTTCAAACAAGGCTGCCTGAGTTTTGGCGGGAGCACGATTAATTTCATCAATAAGAACCATATTAGAGAAAATAGGTCCTTTTTTAAATTCAAAATCACTGGTTTTCATATTAAGCACCGATGTCCCCAGTACATCACTAGGCATAAGATCTGGTGTAAATTGAATTCGATTAAAATCAGTTTTTAATGTCTTTGCAAATAATTTGGCGGTAACAGTTTTTGCAATTCCTGGCACTCCTTCGATCAAAACATGACCATTGGATAACAGGGATACAATTAATAATTCGATAAAATCCTGCTGCCCTACGATTACTTTTGCTAATTCTGTTTTTAGTTTTTCTACAGATTGTTGTAATTCACTAAGATCTATTCTGTTCTGAAAACTTAGATTTTGCTCTTGAGCTTCTGTTTCTGGGGCTTGCTCTGGATTTATATTGTTTTTAATTTCTTCGTTTTCCATCTATACTTCGTTTAAATGATATATCGTTTTTAAGATCGACTTTTGAATATGTTGATTAATTGATAGAGTTTTAAGACCTCTTCTTTTTCAATTTTTACTTTTTTATTTAGTTCATCAAAATATTTAAATAGTATTTTGGTATCCTCTATACTATTATTACTTCTGGCAGCAATATCGATTATGGTTTTTTTATTGAGTTCATTTGTCGGGATTCTAAGCACGTTACGTACATAATCCAAAAATAGTAGGTTTTGCTTAATAGCAATTTCTTTATGTTTCCTTTTTTCAAAATACATTCCACTAATCGTCTTTATAAAGGATAATGTTTGATTTTTTAAAGGTTCTATTACTGGGATACTACGTTGTTTTCGTTTTCCTTCAAAAATCACAAAAAGTACTACGCCTATAAGTACAAAGTAGTATGCCCATTTGAGGTAGCGATTACTTAAAAGAAAGAAAAGGGGAGAGGTGTAGAATGTTTTTCCTGATTTATAATAATTATCCCATAGTATTTTTTGATTGGGGTTTATATATGCCAAAAGGTTTTGGGTGTATTGATGGTTCTTGCCTTTTAGTATAAAATAATTACCAAAGGCTTCGGGAAAAGTATGTAATAGGATTTTTCCAGTACCAAAAGATTGTTGTATGTAATTTACTTTTGGGCTATTGATCTTTAATGTATCGTTATATAATTGAGTAATCCCAAGAATAGTAGCGTTTATCGTATCTAATTCATTAAAATAGGGGTTATTAATATCTTGGTCATACAAAAAGGGGGACTGTGTTTTAAGCTCTTTATTAACCAACTCAACAAGAGGTTTGGTAGATATGTTATCTATAGATATAAGATTATCTGTCTCAATATTAAGGGTATCTAATAGTTTATGTTCTATGATTTTTGCAGAAATAAACAGGGTGTTTCCATTTTCGACCCATCTTAAAATTGTATTTAATTCGTCTTTATCAAAATTTATCGATCTATTAACAAAGAAATACGTTCCTGATATGGTATCATTATCGCTAAGAAATTCGTAAGGCGGTTGGTTAATATCTTGTAATCCTTGAGTGTTAAAAGATTCTTTTATTGCATTGTAGAAAACAAATGTACCCAGAGGAATTTTATCTGTCTTTGCATAGCTGGCAAACCAATTTATGGGTTCGGGTTTACTGGTTTCTAAATAGGTAAGCAAGGCAATAGCTCCTATAATGATGACGATAAATATTTTAGAACTTTTGGTCATCATATTAAGGCTGGATAAGATGGGTTATCGATTTAAATTCTTTTTCTGCCTTTTGATATAGGGTTTCATTAACCTCAAAATTTCCATACCAGATAAAATCGTATAATCTGGTGATAGCTTTAAATTGATATTGTACAGTATCATCTGTTAACTCCTTACTATAATCGGTGTTTGTTTTTTGAGCTTCCCATTCAATGAGTTCTGCATCAGATAATTTTTTTAATACAAATAAGTAATAATATCGAATTGCCAATCTGTAATTTTTATGCTGTAAAGCTTGATCAATCAATTGTTGAATGTCTTGATTTTGAATAATATCTTCGTCTTCTGTAAGTTCTATCTGTGGTGCAAGTTGTTTTTCAAGAAGTATGCTTGCGGGATTTACCTTCATAAACAACCAACCTAATAAGAATAATACACCTATTACTAATAGGTACATTAAGGTTTGAAATAGGATACCCCAGAAGCCTCCAGCTATTACGGTTGCTCCAAAAATTGATTTTATGATTTTATTCCAATGTTGCGTTACCCAGTTCTTAAACTGTGCCCACCAATTATCAGGTTCTTGGTATTCGGTATAATCAAAATCATCTTGTGTTTTATACTCTTCTATTTTTTGATCATCAAACTGTGGTGCTTTTTGGTGTGAATCGAGATCATAAACTAACTCTCTGGGATTAGATATTGCAGTACTATCCTGAACTCTTGCTGATAAGAAGAGTGGTGTAAATAATAAGACGTAGCAAAGAATTTTCAATTTATTCTGATTTACCTAAAGCATCAATTTGTTCTAATGCGCCAGTAGCGTGTTTTCTTTCATTTAAATTATAATATATAAACGCGGTAGAAATTGCAGTGATCATATAGAGTATATATTGTGCAGCAGAGGATATGGCGTTTAAAGCAATAAAAACCCAATCAAACATAGTAGATGGATCTGCCAAAGATCCTTCTGAAGCTATAGTAAATGATTTTGTGAACGTATAAATTAATGTAGGAATAGAAAATACCATGCTTATTACCCATACAATTATTCCTATCACAAAAAGGGTAGCAAAAGTAATCCACCATTCGTTTTTTATTAATAGAAAACTATCGTTTATCGCATTAGAAATACTAGTATTACGAAATACCAGTATTGAAAAAACCAGACTCATAGGTACATATAGATAAACACCGGGGATAACGCATAGCATAAAACCAATACTAGTAATCAATCCCGAAAGAACTCCCAGTCCTATGATATTTCCAAAATCTTTTTTTACTCCCTGTACTACAGATGCTGTATTAACATTACCTCTGGTATCAATATAGCTTTTGATATAGTGCAAAACGGTACCAAAAAGCATTCCGTAAAATATAAGTAAAGTTGCCAGCATGGCAAAAAAAGTAATAATTAGTGTTCCCGAATTAAACATTTCGCCATTTTTAATACTTACTGGATCAAAAATACTAGCCGAAGCATGCGTATAATAGGCCGAAGCGAGTAAAAGCAGTATAAATGGTATTCCTGCTGTTTTCATTAAAACAGATAGTAATGACTTACCATTTTGTCTTATAAAAGCAAATGTATCGGTTATGATATCTCCTAATTCTCTTTTTTTCTTAAACTCTATGTAATTATCATTCATTTTCTGGTCTGTTATAAAGTCGTTTGGGGTAAATTACGTAATAAAATAAGATTAAAGCCAGAGATCCTGCTATAATTGTAATAACTAGCCAATCGGGCATTTCGGTATGTCTGGTCACAAAGCCTTCTAAAAACCCTGCTACTATAAAAAAGGGAATTGTGCTAATCACAATTTTTAACCCTGCTTTAATTCCTCTAATAAAAGAAGTAAGTCGGGTAAAGGTTTTTGGAAACAAAATAGAGTTTCCTACCACCAAACCTGCACATCCTGCAATAATGATTACAGAGATTTCAATCGTACCATGAATCCATATTGTGCGGGCACTTTCCCAAAGTAATCCTTTTTCATAGAAAAAATACTGAAAAGAGCCTAGCATGATAAAATTTTGCATGAGCATATATACCGTACCTATCCCAAACATCACTCCCAGAATAAAACAATTAAGAGCTACTCTAATATTATTTATAGTAATCCCTATAAACATATTGGTTTCTTCCATTTTTTTGTAAACAGCCATGGGATCATCATTAGCAATATTTTCTAAGGTCATATTTACATACCTATCGCCTAAGATCGATCTTACAAAAGCTCCATCTGTTGCAGAAGAATATACCCCGATAGTTGTAAATAAAACAGAAATCAGGAATGCGATGAGTAAGTGTTTTTGATAGTGATAGAATTCTAAAGGAAATTCTTTAACCCAAAAAGAATACAATCGATTTTTTTTCTCTTTTTTGGTTTTATAGATTTTTTGATGCGCATTAGATGCCAAACCATTTAAATAATTAAGAGTTTGGCTATTAGGATAAAACGTATGGGCATAACTAAGGTGATCGGTTATCTCTATATACAAATTAGAAAGCTCATCTGGAGTTATTTGAGCATTATTAACCAGAACACTTTCAAATTTTAACCATTTATCTTTATTTTGCTTCACAAAAGCCGCCTCGCGCATATATCAGAAGATTAAGAGGCTCAAAGAAACATAATTAATGGATAATTTTCAAATAGAAACTGCTCAAAATGTTAACATACAACAAAATGCTGCTGGAATCGGAGAACGTATTCTAGCTTATCTTATTGATCTTTTGATTATCATAGCGTATTTTATTATTGTTCTATTTATACTTGAAATATTAAGCTTCGATTATGGAGAAGAGTGGGTTTTTGGGTTAATCTTAGGCTTACCCATATTCTTGTATTTCTTATTATGGGAAACATTTTGGGATGGTAAAACTCCTGGTAAAGCGACGATGAAAATAAAAGTGACTCAATTAGATGGATCAAGACCAGTTTTTTCGAATTATCTGGTGCGATGGCTACTTCGTTTATTAGATATTACGTTGGCATTTGGCGGTATTGCAGTCGTTAGCATTTTATTAAATGGCAAAGGACAACGTCTTGGAGATATGGCAGCAGGTACTACCGTGATTAGTGAGCGGCAACGGGTACGATTTAACCAAACTATATTAGTCGATATACCAGAAGATTATATTGCAGTATATCCACAGGTTACTGTTTTTAGTGATGCAGAGATGCGAAAAATAAAAACTATTTATACCGAAGCCAAACGAGATGCAAATCATAATATCATTTTCGAACTTTCTAAAAAAGTAAGTGCTTTGATGGATGTTACTCCGCAAGAAAAACCATTGCAATTTGTAGATAGAGTAATTGCAGATTATAGTTATTATACCCAACAATAATTGTAGGAGTTGGTTGATGGTTGTTTGATTTGAATTAGGATAAGCTAAAGGTTAAAATCCACGATTAAGAAACTTAAAAACCAATGACTTATAGTGTAGCCT
>CAKMZM010000182.1 GCA_929200365.1 uncultured Flavobacteriaceae bacterium
CTCCTAATTATTTCATTAATATCAGTATTAGCCATAGAATTTGTCTTTTTTGTAAAGTTATCATTAAGAGCATGTTTAATCCCCCTGCTTCCTGCGGAAAATTAATTGGCAAGAGTATATCATCTAGTCTTTTTAAGACAAATAATTCTATTTTTTAGGAACTAGAACAAACTGTTTCTTTCCTTGTTTTTTAATTCTATACTTTTTTACGATATCTTCTGCCCCCTCTAGATCCAAAGAATCTGAAATATATGTTATCCAATCCTTCCTATCTACAATAACATTATCCAGTATCACATCTGTTAAATTCGCATTTTCTAATTTAGTTCCCCACAATATAGCTTCAGAAAGGTCAGCCCCTGTAAGATCGGCTCCATACAGATTAGCATTTGTAAAATCAACACTTAACAATTCTGCCCGTTGCAAATTAGCATTATGCAATCGTGCTCTTTTTAAGTTACCGTCTGATAAATTAATTTTACTCATTCGTGCTTCTTTAAGGTCACAGCTTTCCATATTAGCAGCAGGCATCTGAGCTTCTGTTAAATCAGAATAATCTAATCGTGCATATTTAAGATTAACTCCTCTTCCCAGATTCACTTTTTTAAGGTTTGTATATCTGAACTCTGCCGAATTTAAAATATCTTGTGAAGATTCTAGCCCCAAATCACTTTTTAAAAGCGTAAATAGCAGCTGTCCTCGTTCTGGACTAATTGGTTTTTCTATCAATACTCCGTCGTCGATATATTGATACGGTTTCATTGCCATGCAAAGACCTACTATTCTCGCTTCTAGTGTTTTGCTAATATTACGACTACCCGAGCCCTTATATTTTAATTCTTCGTTTAAATCTGCTAGAACATCACCCATTACGAAAACTAATGATGATCTTCGATCTGCCTCTACCAGATTATTTTGACTGGTAATCAACTTATTTTGATTTATCAATAATTTTGTTTGAAAAATCAAAACCAATGAAGGAACTATTGCAAACAAGAAAGCAAATAACCCAATTCTGGTGATACGCCAAATCACACTAGACGATACATCTGAAACTGTATCTACAGAAACTGTTTTATATTCTTTATACTCATTAATAGCTGTACTAATACTTCTTTTAAGCCGATTACCAAAAATTGGGGTACTGGATTTTTTTAAGAGCCACCATCTAATTTTTCTTTTTTTCTGCTTCCCTTTATTAATTTTATTCAGCTTATCCTGAAGTAACTTATTTTCGTGTTTTAAGCGTTCAATATAATCTTGTTCGTTCACAGCGTTATAAATTTGGATATTAAAACGCATAAGATATAAAAGTTATTATTACTTTAAAAGAAAGAGAGCTTTCTTAACGTAGTAAAAAAACCCTCTTCAATCACAGTAAAGTTAGTAGTAGTGTTTTTTCATTCGAGGTACGTTGAAATATCCTCTATAATATCTTCTATTATTGAGAGTTCCTTATGGTTATCGATAAGATGAATCGTTTTTACCAAAAGTTGTATATATCCAGATACATAAGCTTTCTTTTGTTTATCACTCACATATTCTTTTCCTTCTACCACTATAAATGCAATCAAATTGCGAATAATTAAACGTATCTCAGAAATCTCCAACTCCTTTTTCATTACAAATATTTTAAGTAACTCACTAATTATTAGATATTAAAAATAAAGTTCTAACTTTCAAAAAATGATAAAAACGTCTAATTAATAGATTGATCTTCGATTAAAAGCAACTTTTATCGTTTTGCAGAGCATCCCAAAAAACTTTATTTTTTAGTGATATAAAAAGGTTACATTTGAATAACCAGCTTACCTAAAACAGCTTAAATAGAAAAACACAAATATGGTAATGAATACAGATATATACTTCAGAATATACAGAGGAACATCACTATTATTATTTTTTTCGACACTAATTATAGGGTGTAAGCAGAAACCCGAATCAAAAAAAGTTGAAAAAACACCAATACAAGAGCATATACAAATCATTAAAAACATACCAGAAGGAATAACAACTCCAAATGGAATGGTCTGGATACCTGGAGGGAAATTTAATCAGGGTGCTGTAAAAAATGATACTATGATTATGAAACATGAAACTCCTACTCATCCTGTTTCGGTAGATGGTTTTTTTATGGATATAACAGAAGTAACAAATGCACAGTTTAAAAAATTTGTAGATGTTACTAATTATATCACAGTAGCCGAGAGAGAAATTGTTTGGGAAGAAATGAAAAAACAATTGCCTCTCAATACTCCTAAACCACATGATTCTATATTACAACCAGGTTCTCTTATTTTTAAAAAGACCAGAGAGCGTGTTCCTAATCTTTTTGATTATTCGCAATGGTGGTTATGGAAGATTGGAGCCAATTGGAAACACCCTCTGGGATCAGAAAGTTCTATTGAAGGAAAAGATAAATATCCTGTTGTGCATATTGCTTATGAAGATGCGCTTGCGTATTGCAAATGGGCAGGTAGAAGATTACCTACTGAAGCCGAGTGGGAGTATGCCTCTCGGGGGGAAAACAAAAATGCCATTTTTTTCTGGGGAAACGACATCAAAAATTTAAGTAGTTATGCCAATACATGGGAAGGAGAGTTTCCTCTGCAAAACACCAAAGCAGATGGTTACGAAAACAAGGCTCCAGTTTGTTCTTACCCGCCTAATTCATATGCCTTATATGACATGGCCGGAAATGTATGGGAATGGACTCAGGATTGGTACAATACAACCTATTACAACCAATTAAAACAACAGGGATTAACGCATAATCCTATGGGGGCCGAAAAACCATACAATCCTAATAATCCTGCTTTGCGCGAAAAAGTTATAAAAGGAGGCTCTTTTTTATGCAGTGATTCTTATTGTGCCAGTTATCGCAATAGTGCCAGAATGGCTACCAGTATGGACTCCTCACTAGAACATCTGGGATTTAGAACAGTACTTAGTGTAGACATGATCAACACATCAGACAAAAAATAAAATATCCTTTGCCTATAGGCTATTTAGTTCAAAATGCGTTCATGTTGAGTCATAAAGATGTTCTGTTAGATTTCAGCAGTCCAAATTTAGACGTCAGAACCCCAAAATTGAGCCTTAACTATTCAAGTCTTCATCAAAAAGATGCAAAAAAGAGATTGTTCTATAAGTGAACAATCTCTTTATACATTTGATTTTATATACGCTGTGGTATCCGATAGATTTTATTTTCAGAAACTATATGCTTGCTCTTTTTTGTTTTTATAATCTTTAATAACATAATCCAAAAACGTAAATAAAAGCGTATTCATCTGATCAAAATCATTTTTCTTTCTTAAGATTTCAAGAGAATCAACATATTTTCTTGGATTGAGTACCGCAAGCTCTTCAAGAGAATTTTCAATTAAACCTTCAACACAACTTGTATTAAATTCCATATGGCATTGTAATCCATATACCAAATCAGAATATTCAATAATTTGCCTAGGGCATCCCTGACTATAAGCCAAAACCCTGGCTTCTGGAGTTAGCCCAGCCATATCACCATGCCAATGGCCTACAGCAACATTGTCGGGAAAATGAACAAGTTTTGGGTGAGTATGCCCTTCTTTGGTTTTCATTATCGGGAAATAACCTATTTCTGGTTCTGGACTTTTTTCTACAGGAGCGCCTAATGCGTGCCCAATCATCTGTGCACCGAGACAAACACCTATAACAACTTTTTGGTGATCTATAAAGTTTTTAATTAGTGCCATCTCTGCTGTAGCATCAAAATAAGGACATTCTTCTTTGGTTGTATTGGGGCTTTGTGGGCCTCCCATTACAATTAATACATCTATATTATTGATAGTTGTTGGTAGTTCCTCATTTAGATATACTCTGGAAAAAGAAACTTCATACCCATTTTTTGAAATCCAATCCATTATTGCTCCAGGGCTTTCAAACTGTTCATGAATAACGATATGTAATTTTATCATAGTGTAAGGTCTTAATATTATACAAAATTAATGTTGAGCTATTGGTTGCATCAGATTTGATATATATTTTAGAATATATGTTTTATCTTTATTTTTTTCTGAAGCTGAATTGTATAAATCCCAAAATTCGTTTTCGAATTTATTACTAATCACGGCATCAGAGATAATGATATTTGATATACTTCCGATTTTAGGCATTGATTTTTTACACATGTTTGTTCTGAGTATAATATTAGGATGTTTGATTTCGTATGATAATTCAAATACCTCTTCGGTTAAACACAAATTGTAATTAGAATATCTGGTGATAGTAAAAAGGTTAGACATCTGTTCTATCACCTCATTTATGGTTAACTCTATATCAAAGTATTTTGGATTCATTAAATATTCTTTTAAAGAATCTACAGCTATAAGATCATATCTGTTGTAATTATTTATATGACTTTTCCAGATTTTTATTTCTTCTTTTTGCATCGATATCACTTTTTTGATTTCTACATCAGAATATCCTTGTTCTGTACAAAATCGAATAATTACAGACATTGGCAATGTAATCGTTGGCAAATATGGTTTAGCCGTTAATATATCACCCTTATAGTTTTTTAAAACATGATTTACTTCTTTGTACTCTTTGGCTAGTTTATTATTAACCTGTAAACTAATCAAATTATTAGCTTTTTTTTGTATATAAGGAGTCCACTCATAGGCATTAGTTTCTCCTAGCTGCGCAAAGAAAGGTTTGCTATTTTCAACAACTATAGAAGTTAACCAATGTGCATTAATAGGTAAAATGTTATCTTTTTTTGAGGCTGCTGACAATTCTTCTTCTTTAATTTGATTATGAGACAGATAGAAAATAAATTCTGCTCCCTGCTGTACTAGATATTCTACCGATTTTTCTAAATCAAGGTTGTGATCTTTTGCAGACTGGCATATGATTCCTACCTGAGTTTTTATGGGCTTAATTAGTGTAAAAATAGCCGTATCATGTTCCAATAAGGATAAATTTCTTAGTAAAAATCTACTATTTATTCTAGAGACCATTTTCATCCAGTGATGAAATGTTTCTATAACTTCTTTAGAGTCTTTTTCTAGTAGTAAATTTATATTAGAGCCATCGGATTCTGGTGTAGATATAAAAGCTACAATCAGATTCTTAAGATTTTTTGTGGTGTCGGTTTTCATAGGTTTTAAGAGTATTTAATTTTTGTTAAAAAAATAACCAAAAGGTACTACACAATCTAAAATAACTATAAATTTCAATTTGTTTAAAATTTCGATTATGTGGTAAGAGATAATTGTTTTTGAAAAACAATATTATGCAACTACTTTTAACAACTGATGATTGTTAAAAGCATTTTCAATTTCTTCGATTTCAAACAACTTACTTTTTTTAAGCATGTTTTTAGTAGGGAAACTGGATTTTCTCACACCTTCCATTATTTCATCAGAGTTTAAAAGATCATTTAAAATCTCTTCAGACTCTTCATCAGAAAAAAACTGAAGTAATATTTGTTTTAATACATGTGCATCTGGATTTAAAAAACCTAATATCATTTTAGGTAGTTGTTCTCCTATTGTAACCTGTAGTTCTCTGGGCATTTTGGACCACAGTATCTCAAAAAGCTGTTTGAAATAAGCATGATGTTTTCCTTCATCAGTAGCGTGATCAAGAGCAAATTCTCTAATACCTTTTTGAACACTTTCATCATTAGGTAAACCCGTTAATGTTCCAGTAATTAATGTTTCTGAAATGATAACAAAAAAGACTTTTATCATTTTTTCAAGCTCTTTGGGTTGATTAAGAATAATAGCATCGAGCTCTTTTAGAAACATAGGTTCTAATCTAAGGGATCTAATTTTTGTGTATTCTTCTATTTTTGAAATAAGTGAAAAAGCCATTTCTGCGTGTGCACCTTCATCTACATAAATTTTTAATGCATCATCTTTCATTTCCTTGGATAACCAGGGTAAAAAAGAAGGCATTCTAATTAAGTTACAAACTTCGTTTACAGGTCCTAATTCTAGCCAAACTGTAAATTCTAAGTAATTATAAAGCTCTAATACAAGTAAAGCATCAATTTTTTCTTTAGGTAAGCCAGCTACTTTTGGATGATTCAATAAAATAGAAAGTTCTCTGGAGTAGAAATCCAAATCTTCTTCAAAATCTTGAAGAGTAGGGTGGTTGTTTGAATGAACAATAGCTGTGTCTTGCCATTGTTTGAATCTAGAGATATACTCTTTTGTTGGTCGTGACATAGGTTTTAAGGTTTTAAGGTTTTATTGATATATGTAAAATGCGTATTGATAATATCTGCGACTGCTAGATATTGTTGGTCAATATGAAAAGTAAAATTTTGATAAAAATTAATGGAAAACGATATTTACTTGATATAAAGGAAATCATATGTTTTTTTTTGATATAAACGAATAATTATAGAATAAACCTCTCTTAACATATTTTAAATAATTTCTTTGAAAAATCAATCTCATCTCTAGAATAGGATAGTGATAGCACGGAAAAAGCAGAAAATATAAATGCACTAAATTTCAAATAATTCATAATTAATATGATTATTAATCTAATAAGTATAAAGCTAGCTAATTAAAACAACTGTAACGTATAACAATTTGTTAAATAAATTATTAAATATCAAAAAAAATGGTAAAAAATTAACATTATTTTAATGGTTTTATTAGCTCAATAGTATTTGCTTTAGTAATTAATATAAATTCATATACAGGGCATAAAATAAATTGCACAAAAAATGAGCTTCCAAAAAAGCGAAGAACCCCTTTTTTTAAAAGAAACTCCAGCTAAAAAGGGTATTTTATACGTTTTAAAAAGAATTGTACATTATATATTGAATTGTGTGCATTTATTGTACAATTTATCTAAGTACATGACAAAAAATTAGGATAAACATTTAAATAATTGATTATTACAATATTATTAAATTGTTGTTTTACAGACCTCACAGGTCTT
>CAKMZM010000183.1 GCA_929200365.1 uncultured Flavobacteriaceae bacterium
GCTATCACTTACTATACATAATTCAAACTGTAAGACTTTAGTTGAGCTCAAAACTTACTTTTTCTATTTGTTTTCTGGTTGAAATTTCGACTAAATATCTTCCTATAGGAAGGTAATATTTCCCGTTTTTTCTTTTAGAAACTTCCTCATCAGGAAATTCTTTTTCTAGTATATTTTTACCTTTTTCTGTGATCGTAAAGTCATATTCTGCATAGTTAAGTCCCCTATCAGCTTTTGTAGAAAATTTCTGAAGTACTTTTCCTTCTTCGGTAGTAATTTTAATAGTGTAATCTTCTGATTTTCCAGAATAAAATTTGATGATCATTGTTGGTTCGTATGGTGTAGACCACTTGCTCCATGAAACACCCCATTGATCTGACCATTTCATTGCAGGCATATCAAAAGCATGAAGTTCTTTATTCATTATTTCATGATCAAGAAGTTGTATTGCCTCTATATTTGTTTTGTATATACTTCTGCCATGTGTTCCTAATAATACATCATTAGCTTCTGGCTGGATTACAATATCATGTACTGCCACATTAGGTAATCCATTTGAAAAAGCCTGCCAGTTTACTCCTCTATCTAATGAAACATAGGCACCATTATCTGTTCCCAGATATAATACATTTTCATTTTCAGGATCTTCTTTAATCACGTTGACTGAGGATACAGGTAAGTCGCTTCCTATATCCTTCCAACTCTGTCCATAATTTTCGCTTACATAGATATAAGGTTTAAAATCATCCCATCGATAGCCGTTTAACGTAACGTATACTCTTTCTTTTTTATGAGAAGATGCAATTACTCTAGACACCCAAAGATCTTTAGGAAAAGAATTAGAAATCTTGCTCCAGCTTGCGCCAGAATTTTTGGTGATATGTACTAATCCATCATCACTTCCCGTATATATCAATCCAAACTGAAATGTAGACTCGGCAATGGTGGTTAATGTTCCGTAAGCCACATTACCTTTTTTACCACCATTAGTTAAATCATTAGATATTGCGGTCCAGTCATCTCCCTGATTCATAGATCTCATTAATTTATTTCCTCCTAAATATAAAATATCCTGATTGTGTGGTGATAATAAAATCGGGGTTTGCCAATTGAATCGATAAGGAGATTCGCCTAACTCATGTTTGGGTTGAATATAGATTTGCTTTTTCTCTCTACGGTTTATCCTGAAATAATTTCCAAACTGAAATCCAGTATATACAATATTTGCGTCCCTATTATCAATCTGCACCTGCATACCATCTCCTCCCATAATACTTTCCCAGGGATAATGACCACTTTGATGCCATGACTCATCTTCTTTGGCATTATGGGCTCCTACCCAAACTCCATTATCCTGTAATCCACCATATACATTATATGGTTTCTCATGATCGATATTAATGGCATAAAATTGTCCTACGCTAGGTTGATTTGCTTTTATCCAGTTTTCTCCATCATCATAAGAGATATTTACTCCTCCATCATTACCATTTACCAGATGCATTGGATTTTTAGGATTAATCCATAACGAATGATGATCGGCATGAACATTTTTTCCATTAATACTGGTAAATGTTTTTCCGGCATCTTTAGATTTCAAAATAGGTACTCCAGAAATATATATATGCTCTTTATGAGCAGGACTTACCTGTATCTGTGCAAAATAATATCCATAACTATAAAATAAATCATCAATATAATCTTTATGGGTTTTTACCCATGATTTGCCGCCATCATCACTTCTGTACACTTCTGCTCCAATGACTGGAGTATCAAATAACATTGCATTGGCATTTTCGAGGTATTTGGCAAGATCTATTGGTTTTACTGTACCCGCGCGAACAAGTTGTTTTACATTATCTGCTCTATATTTTTCCTGAAACCCGTTGGTTTTCAAAAAAGCATTTAATTTTTTATTTTCCAATTTTAAAAATGTTTCTGATGACATGGTTTTAAAATCTTCCTTTGATAATCTGGTATCACTTTTTTTAGTATCACTTTTGTCTCTTCTAAATTGGTTATCATGTACTGCATAAAGTGTATTTTCATCAAAAACGGCAAGACCGATTCTACCCACTCCTTCTCCTATAGGAAAACCACTTCTATCTGTAGAGATTTTACTCCAGGTAATTCCTGCATCAGTACTTTTATAAATCCCAGACCCCGATCCACTACCATCAAAGTTCCAGGCTTTACGATCCTTATCCCAGGCAGCTGCATACATAATATTAAAGTTATTCGGCACACATGCCAAATCAATGATACCCGTTTGATCATTTATAAACAACGTTTTTTTCCAGGTAGCTCCTCCATCTGTTGTTTTATAGACTCCCCGTTCCTGATTAGAAGAATATAAATGTCCGGTTACTCCCACAACTACCTCATCCGGATTTTTAGGATTAATAACAATTCTACCTATATGGTGAGAATCACGTAATCCAACATTTTTCCATGTTTTACCTTTATCTGTAGATTTTAGAATCCCTATCCCTGCATAGGATGACCTGGATGAGTTATTTTCACCGGTTCCGACCCATATATTATTATTTTTCCAGTCTACTGCAATATCACCAATATTAATTGTCTCTGCCGAATCCAGAACAGGCTCAAAAGTAGTTCCATTATTTGTTGTATGCCACAATCCTCCAGAGGCATATCCCACATAAAACTCTGTAGTATTTTCAGGATTTACATCTACATCTACAACACGACCACTCATTACTGTAGGGCCAATATTTTTGAAATGCACTTGTTTGACTAATGAGGTTTTTTCCATTTCCTTTTTCTTCAACAATCCATTTTGTATCAATGCAGCATTAGTAGCTGGTTGTTGAGAAAAAATAACAGAGAAAACAAAGAGGAAAAATAATGATGATATAAATGTTTTCATTTTGATGAGTGTTTAGTATGCTCAAAGTAGATATTGTTATATCAAACTCAAAATTTTTAGATATTGTTTAACAATCATTTGTTTTTACAACAATTATAAGAAAGCCAGCTAACATGATTCTTTTTTGTGTTTCTCGTAATTTTTTAGTTAATTTATTGATTACTAACCAATAAAACACACAATCATGGAAGAGTATTTACCATTAATTATTCAATTAATCAGTGGGGCTGTAGGAGGAAATATCGCAGGTTCATTATTAAAAAATGCCTCTTTGGGTAAGATAGGAAATTCAATTCTGGGAATTCTTGGAGGAGGTATCGGAGGATATTTATTAAGTTATCTGGGAATTGACACTTCTGGTGGAATGGATCTGTCAGGTATACTGGGAAGCATTGCAGGCGGTGGTGTTGGTGGTGGTGTATTAATGGCAATAATTGGCTTCATCAAAAATATAGTAAGTAAATAAAAATATATTCATATCAGCAAAAAAGTTTAAATCACTTTTCATTATTTAAAAAGGAACTCAAAATCTTATGAGTTCCTTTTTTTATTAAGTAAATAATAATCATATTTTTGGAGGAAGTAAGTATTCATAATCCTTCTTTGATCTGGAGGATTTATGAGATTCGTAATTAAAAAAACATAACATACAATGAAATATCACCAAATTGATAGCAATCTCTTCATCAAAAATCGCAAAAACTTTACAGCACAAATGAAACCTGATAGCATTGCTATATTTAATAGTAATGATATATACCCGATTAGCGCCGATAGTACTATGCCTTTTGAGCAACACAGAGATATTTTTTATCTAAGCGGTGTAGATCAGGAAGAAAGTATATTACTGCTTTTTCCAGATGCTCCCAAGGAAAAGCATCGTGAGATTTTATTTCTAAAAGAAACTAATGAACATATTGCCATTTGGGAAGGTGAGAAATTAACTAAAGAACGTGCTTTTGATATCTCGGGAATCAAAACTGTGTATTGGCTTCAGGATTTAGAAAAGATTTTCTTTGAGATAATGACACAATGCGAAACCGTATATGTCAATACCAATGAACACTATAGGTCTAATGTAGAAACAGAAACTCGCGAAGATCGTTTTACCAGATGGTGGAAAACAAAATACCCTGCACATACTGTAGCAAAAAGTAATCCTGTTTTACAACGATTACGTGCAATAAAAGATCCTATCGAAATTGATCTAATGCAAACAGCTTGTAATATTACCGAAAAAGGGTTTCGAAGACTTTTGAGTTTTGTAAAGCCTGATGTTTGGGAATATAATATCGAGGCCGAATTGTTGCATGAATTTATCAATAACAGATCCAAAGGTTTTGCGTATACTCCTATCATTGCAAGTGGAAACAATGCTAATGTACTTCACTATATAGAAAATAACCAACAGTGTAAAGCAGGGGATTTAATCCTTATGGATGTTGCTGCAGAATATGCCAATTACTCTAGTGATTTGTCTCGTACAATTCCGGTATCAGGAAAATACTCTAAACGTCAGCGAGATGTTTACGATGCTGTACTTCGAGTTAAAAATGAAGCTACCAAAATGTTAACCCCAGGAACTATCTGGGTCGATTATCATGTTGAAGTTGGTAAAATTATGACCTCAGAACTATTAGGATTAGGGCTTATAGATAAAGCCGATGTACAAAAAGAAGATCCCGAATGCCCTGCATACAAAAAATACTTCATGCACGGTACTTCGCATCACATTGGTTTAGATACTCACGATTATGGAATTCTTACCGACCCAATGAAAGCAAATATGGTATTTACCGTAGAACCTGGGATTTATATTCCTGATGAAGGTTTCGGGATTCGTATTGAAGATGATGTAGTGATTCAGGAAAAAGGAGAGCCTTTTAACCTCATGGCTAATATTCCCATAGAAGCTGAAGAAATTGAAGAATTAATGAATAATTAAATTGCTATAAAATCAAGTGTAAGCTTCGCACATATTATCTGCACAGAGCGTATATTAACCGAAAACAAGAAAAAAACAACGGTAAAAACATAAGGAAATTTCTCTTATTTTTCATAGTTTAGTTGAGAATAACTCTAAAACCTATTTTCTACTATGAAAAAGCTTCTTCTATGTTTTTTCATCTTTACTCTTTGCACTACTTGTACTAAGAAAAAGAAGGTTTCATTAGTTGGTAAATGGAAATTGACACATGCACTGGTAAACTCTGGTAATGGGAAAGGTATCTTTCAGAAAGCCACCCAAAAAAAAATTATCGAATTTTTTGATGATGGTACCTTAAAAACAAACATATCCTATTGCCCAATGGACAATGATAAAACTATTGGAATATCGGGAACATATGATATGGGGTATGCTAAACTTATCATACCGTGTGCATCTATAGAATCTAAAATAAATTTTGAAGTTAATAATTCTACATTGATCATTGATTATCCCACTCAATGTATGGAACCCTGCAAAGAAAAGTATGTAAAAATTGATTGATCATACCCCTTAGTATATGAAGTAATTTAGCCTCTTCTTTAAGAATTCTAAAACATTTTCAAGAACATTCTACAAAAAGACAGGGATTTCATCTTTCATATTTTAATTAACTATTTCAAGACAGAGCCGTCTAGGTATTAGAAACAAGATCACTTCGCTATAAAAAGTCTTGATCATTTACGTTATACTCAACTCATCTTTTTATTGATATTTCTGCTTTTGTATAGAATATTTTCTATGGTTTCTTCGTTGAATATAAAAACCCTCTTCATATATTATGCAACGAATGAAAATCACTGCTGGTCACCAACAAGCTATGCCATATATAGTAGTAGAAAAAGCTGAAGATTTTATTGATTTTATTCGGAAAATCTTTCAGGCTCAAGAGATGATACGAAGTCTCGATGTTGATAACAGAATACAACATTCTGAAATTAAAATTGGTGATACTACCATTCTTCTTACTGAAGCTTCACAACATAACCCTGCACATCCTGGCTCTATGTATGTATATGTAAAAGATACTGATCAAACATATTATGAAGCAATAGATGCAGGAGCCAAATCCTTAATGGAGCCTATGGAAGAGGATTACGGTGCCAGAGGGGCTGGTTTTCGAGATCCATTTGGCAATACTTGGTGGATTGCTACATTAAATTAAGTTCGATCAAAAACAATTATATTATATTTAGTTACATTCTAAATCTTGTTGAGATTGTATATCATTAACAGGAAAGCATAATCCTGATTTCAACGTTTCAGGCACATATCGATTAAGATCAGCATCTCGTAAACTTGTTTCTATAAAGACTGTGAGGTTATCTATTTCCTGATCAGTCAAATCAATAGTTCCGAATTGAGTTGCTAAGTTTTCATTTGCTACTTCTGTTGATTGTGGAATTCCTTTATTTTTATATACCACAACATCTCTTACCGATGTAAATGTTCCCCCATGACCATAAAAACCATTATCTGTTATATTATAAAGAGTTGGTGTTTTAAATTTATAATTATCATCTGGATTTTTAGTGAATCCTCCTCTTCCTTTTTTTACATTTTCAAAATCTACATTATTTAATATCAATGCTTTATTAGAGTTATCAAAATCTCCCATCCCAAAAGCATGAAATTTTCTATCATTTAATGCGGGTCCAGTATGACATTGGTAACATTTCCCATTACCAAAAAACACAATTGCTCCTTTCTTTTCTTTAGTACTCATCGCATCATAATCTCCTTTTAACCATTTCTGCCAAGGGGATTTATTAGCAAGCAGAGTTCTTTCATAGGCCGCTATAGCTAATCCTGCATTTTTAGCACTATATCTCTTATTTTCTTCAACTTCTCCAAAAACTTTATCAAACATTTCTTTATACCCAAAAGTATCTACAAAATCTTTATCAATCAATAAGCGATGTACGG
>CAKMZM010000184.1 GCA_929200365.1 uncultured Flavobacteriaceae bacterium
TTGTTGTTGCGCTAATCTTTGTGTTACACATGCTCTTAGCAAAATAGCATAAATACCGTATGTTATAAAACTCGTCTGGCACCAGCAAAACAGGTGTTCCAATAGTTCTCATCTAGGCTTGATATAATAACACCTCTTGATGTAGAAGCATGTATAAATTTAATAACCCCTTTGGTCTCAACCACTAGACCTACATGAGAAATCACATTTTTTCTTTTATTGGTTTTAAAAAAAAGCAAATCGCCAACAGTCACTTTTTTTAAGGATATGGCTTTGCCTTGAGTAGCCATAGTTTTAGAAGTTCTGGGAAGAATAATATGTTCTTTCTTAAATGAGGTATATACCAAACCAGAACAATCCATCCCTTTTTTTGTAGTACCTCCATATTTGTATCGAGTGCCTCCAAAAGTTTTGGCATAGTTTACTATGCTTTTGATTTTTTTGTAATTGGGAGTTTTAGTTGTAGTGGTAGTTTTTGAAGATATAATAACCTTGTTTTTTGATGAAGTTTTTCCAGAAGAACTTCCGCAAGAGTATAAGATAAAACCTAGACAGGCAAATAGGTAATAGGATTTAATTTTCATTTTGGGCGTTTTTTGATCTCAGATTTGGGTACTCCAACTTTAAGATGTTTTTAAATAAATCTATACACTAAAAATACAGAATATTTAACGAACAGACTCAACAATTAACTTTGCAGTTTTGTCATTAGCACCTCTGCCACCAAGTTTTTTTTCGAGATCATAATAGTCCAAAAACATAACTGCTCTTTTATAATCGTCGATTAGTATTGTAAGTTCTTCTTTAAGTCTTTTGGGATTAAAATCGTTTTGTATTAATTCGGTAACAATTGGTTTATCCATAATTAGATTTACCAAAGAAATATAATTAAGGCTGATAATTTGTTTTGCAATTTGATAAGAAATATAATTTCCTTTATAACATACAACTTGTGGTACTTTAAATAAAGCAGTCTCTAAAGTAGCAGTGCCCGAAGTTACCAGAGCAGTATTACTAAGACTCAACAAATCATACGTTCTGTTCATAATTAAATGAACTCCTTGTTTTTTAATAAAAGGTGTATAAAAAGAAGTTTCCTGGCTTGGTGCTCCAGCTATTACAAATTGGTAATCAGGAAAATCATCTACCACAGTAAGCATAACCTCAAGCATTTTACGAATTTCTTGTTTTCTGCTTCCAGGAAGTATGGCAATAATAGGTCGATCGTCTAGATTATGTTCATCTTTAAATTTTTTTGGCATAATCTGCTTATAATCTGCAATAGCATCAATTAATGGGTGTCCTACAAATTGAACTGGAAACTTATGTTTATCCTCGTAAAAAGATTTTTCAAACGGTAGTATTACATACATCATATCTACACATCGTTTGATAGATTTTATTCTTCCTTCTTTCCAGGCCCATATCTGGGGAGAAATATAATAATGCGTTCTAAACCCTTTTTTCTTTGCCCATTCTGCGATACGCATATTAAACCCAGGGTAATCGATAAAAACAATTGCATCTGGTTGAAAATGTGTTATATCTTGTTTACAAAGTTTTAGATTCTTTAGGATGGTAAAAATATTAAGGAGTATTTCTACAAACCCCATAAATGCCAAATCCTTATAGTGCTTTACCATAATGCCTCCAACAGCTTGCATAAGATCTCCTCCCCAGAACCTGAATTCTGCCTGAGGATCTTCTTTAAGAATGGATTTCATAAGATTTGCACCGTGTAAATCACCAGATGCCTCTCCTGCAATGAGGTAGTATTTCATGTTTTTTAATTTTCTAAAGAATAGATAAAGTATCGAACAACAACAAACTTAATATTTCTGAAGTGCCAAAAACCAACATTCATGTTATCGATTTTTATCTAAAAAATATGATATTCTGCGTTTATGATCCTCCAAATTTACTAATTGCAATACAAATAGCCGCAATAAGTGTAGCAAGAAGCACGCCACGAGCTCGATAGACATTGTTTTTTCTTAAAAAAAGAAAGAAAATAATTAGATTAGGTATAGCTCCTAGTGCAATTAAACTTCCTAAAGAATCGTTATTTACAGAAACTTTTATCATTTCTATAAATGATAATTCCCGAGAACTTAATGTAGAAAAAATAAATATGCATAAAATAAATCCTACAATATTCATAAGTAAACCGATTGTAAAACCAATAATAATCTCTCTTTTAATCATGCAATGGCCAATTGTTTAGTTCTTGTATAAAGTGATGAGCAGTAAGGTCAAATTGAGTAGGTACTATAGAAATATAGCCGTTATATAATGCCCACTCATCTGTATCTTCACCTTTATCCTCGTTAATAAATTTACCAGAAAGCCAATAATATTCGCGCCCCATGGGGTTTATTCTCTTATTAAACTCTTCTACCCAATGCGCATTGGCCTGGCGACAAATTTTTATACCCTTTATATTTTCTTCTGTTAATTTAGGAATATTTACATTAAGAACTACTCCTTTTGGCAAGCCATTTTTGAGGACATTTTCTACAATAATTTTCACATATTTTTTCGAAGGCTCAAAATTAGCATCCATACTATAATCAAGTAATGAAAATCCAATAGCAGGAATCCCTTCAATACCAGCTTCAACAGCAGCACTCATTGTACCCGAGTAAATTACATTAATTGCAGAGTTTGATCCATGATTAATCCCACTAACGCATAAATCAGGTTTCCTATCAAGGATTTCGCGAGATGCCATTTTTACACAATCTACAGGAGTGCCAGAACAACTATATTCTTTTTGCGGAGCATTTTTATTAATAACTACAGGGTCGCAATAGAGTGTACTATTAATTGTTATAGCATGACCCATTCCACTTTGTGGGCTATCGGGAGCAACTACCACAACATCGCCAATATCATTCATAACATCGATTAGAGTACGTATGCCTGGAGCAGTAACTCCATCATCATTGGTAACTAAAATTAGTGGTTTTTTTTGTAGCATAGCTTGAAATATAGTATGACTGTAAAAATACACTTTTTTTATGCGAATTTGACATTACTAATAAAGTCAATATCTGCTAAATTGGCAATGATAAAAATTTAAACCACTTCTGTATTAAAAAACTATATATACAAACACATAAGGTTTTATAAGAAACAGAACTCACCTTGAGTAATGCTTTTGTCTCCAAGAGTTTACATTCTGCTATTTTTTTCAATCTAGTTATAGCTATGTGTAAACAAAAACCAAACAACTTCAAAAGAGTAATACATATATATTAGCTCATTTAAGAAAATTTTAGTAATATTACCTGTTATTGGCACGGTTTTTAATATATGATGCCTAGAATCCCTAAATTAAAATGAGCGTATGAAAAAGAGTTTTTTGGTTTTGATGCTTACCGTAATTGTTTCAGCAGCTTCTTGCAGCTTTACTACAAAGGTAGAAAATGATCCAGATAAAGATAAATTACTAATTGATTTAATTAGTTATGTTTTGGGTAAAGGGCACTATGATGCAAAGAATATAAATGATAATTTTTCTAAAGAAGTTTTCTCTGACTATGTTGAAGCCTTAGATCCCCTAAAACGATATTTTTATAAAAGTGATATTGAAGAATTCAGGAAGTTTGAAAAACTAATTGATGATGAGATTAGAAATAAAGAAATTCACTTCTTTAATTTAACCTATGATCGTTTGCAAAAACGAATGGCAGAGGCGAGGATATTGCATAGAGAAATCTTGAACACCCCTTTTAATTTTGAAAAAGACGAAAATATTGATACCAATTATGATAAGTTGCCTTATGTAGAAAATAAAAGTGAAATGAAAGAACGCTGGAGATTGCAACTTAAGTTTAATGCATTATCAAGCTATTATGATAAAGTTGAAGAGCAAATAGATTCTGTTACTAAAAATAGTAACTATAACCGTAAAACCTCGATTGTTTTAGAAAAAGAATCTCGTGAAATCACAAAAACCTCACTAAAAGAATATTTTGAATTTGCCGATGATTTAGAACGAAAAGACTGGTTTTCGATATATATCAATTCTATTGTAGAAGAATTTGATCCCCATACATATTATTTTGCTCCTCAAGACAAAGATAGATTTGATATTGCAATGTCAGGAAAATTAGAAGGAATAGGAGCCAGATTACAAAAGAAAAATGATAATGTAAAAATAATAGAGATCATTTCTGGAGGTCCAGCATGGAGAGGTAATGAAGTTGAAGTAGGGGATCTTATCACAAAGGTAAAACAAGAAGATGAAGAAGAGCCTGTAAGTATTGTTGGAATGCGCCTTGATGATGCCGTAGGCTTGATTAAGGGGCCAAAAGGTACAAAAGTGATATTAACAGTAAAAAAAGTTGACGGCACTATCAAAATAATAGAAATTACTAGAGATGTTGTAGAACTCGAAGAAACGTATGCAAAATCATCTATAGTGAAAAAGAATGATAAAACATTTGGAATTGTTAATTTACCAAAGTTTTACTTTAATATGCAAGATTATAATCAGCGTAATGCTGCCAAAGATGTAAAACAAGAAATTATTCGTCTTAAAGAAGAAAATATGGACGGTTTGGTAATTGATTTGCGAGATAATGGAGGTGGTTCTTTGCAAACCGTAGTCGATATTGCTGGATTATTTATCGAAAAAGGACCTATCGTACAAGTTAGAACAAAAGGAGAATCTCCTGAAGTATTAAGCGATAAAGACAGAAATATACTTTGGGATGGACCATTAGTCATTCTGGTAAATGAATTATCTGCCTCTGCTTCAGAAATTTTGGCTGCTGCAATGCAAGACTATAAAAGAGCAATCATAATAGGAAGCAAACAAACCTATGGTAAAGGAACTGTGCAAAACGTAATGGATCTTAACAGGTGGATGCGAAGCAATGATTTTGGAGATCTAGGAGCCTTAAAACTAACCACTCAAAAGTTTTATAGAGTTAATGGAGGTTCTACACAGCTAGAAGGAGTAAAAAGTGATGTCGTGGTGCCAGATCGTTATAGTTACATTGATATTGGCGAAAAAGATCAGGAAAACCCACTACCATGGGATAAAATAGCTGCTGCCGATTATGACCTTTGGGATGGTTATATCGATTTTGATCAAACCATTAATAATAGTAAAGAGAGAATGTCTAAAAATGATCAGTTAAAATTAATTGAGGAAAATGCAAAGTGGGTTAGACAAAAAAGAGATATAAACAAATATTCGTTACAATTTAGTAAGTATAAGTTAAATATTACGCTTAATGAGAAACAAGCAGAGCGTTTTGATGAGATTAATAACTATCAAACTAATTTAACTTTTCAATCTTTACCTTACGAAAAAGAATTAATGAAAAAAGATTCGATTCTAACAGAGAAAAGAAAAAGATGGCATCAAAGTCTTAGTAAAGACGTTTATGTAGAAGAGGCAATTAGTGTTCTCGAAGATTTGAAGATCAATAACATTCGAAGATCTAAAAACCCACTTACGATAAAGAATTAATAGCTATTAATGCCCAAAGCAACATCAAACTCTTTAAGTACACTTGCGCTCCATAAATTCAAAAAGAATTTTTGGGGCGCTTTAAGTTTTTATTTTATTGTTTTTTGTGCAATTATAGCCGTTTTTGCGTATGTGCTGGCTCCTGATAACTCTCAGAACGCAAATCAGATGCATTTATCTATTCATTCTAAGCCTCCTGGGTTTGAAGTTAAAATGCTCACTATTCCTTCTCAGGACATATCTGATCAATCCTTATTTAATAAAATATTTTTTGGAGAAAAAAATACAGATACAGAGATTCCTATTGATCGATATATTATACAAAGTAATACATTAGAAATTTCTCCTTACAGTGAAGGAGAAGTTATAGAATTGTCTAAAGAAATCAAATTTGAACGCTTTCCTAAAGGGTTAACATCACAAGAGATAGCTGATACCTATATAAAAAAACAAACCTTTATCTTAGGTACCGATAAATACGGAAGAGACTTATTAAGTAGAATGCTGGTTGGTATTAGAATTTCATTTTCTATAGGTTTTGTGGCAGTATTAATTTCTCTAATTTTGGGGATATCATTAGGCGCAATTGCTGGATATTTTGGTGGTAAAGTAGATGCTATGATTATGTGGTTAATTAATGTTACTTGGTCAATACCTACTTTATTATTGGTTATTGCTATTACTTTGGCTTTAGGAAAAGGTTTTTGGCAGGTTTTTATAGCCGTTGGATTAACCATGTGGGTAGAAGTAGCTCGTGTGGTTAGAGGGCAGGTATTAAGTGTAAAACAAATGCAATATGTGACTGCCGCAAGAGCATTAGGCTTTACTAATTTTAGAATTATTACAAAACATATACTACCCAATAGTTTGGCACCAGTAATTGTAATTTCTGCAGCAAACTTTGCAGGGGCTATTCTTATCGAAAGCGGTTTGAGTTTTTTGGGGATAGGAGCACAACCACCAATGCCAAGTTGGGGAGCGATGATCAAAGACCATTATTCTTATATCATATTAGGTAAAGCGTATCTTGCCATTATACCTGGATTAGGAATTATGAGCCTAGTAATGGCATTTATGTTAATGGGTAATGCACTACGAGATGCTTTGGATGTAAAAGAGTAGAGAATATAAACACAGTGTTGAATACATAATGTTGAACGTGATTTAATGCTTTTAATTTTGATTTCTATTTCAGGAGATGCTATCGTCGAAGTAGACTCAGCCTTAGCGTCGTTGATTAAATCGTTTGTGCAGCGATAGCGAAAACAAACGATTTGATCAATGGAGTCTACGAAGTGTT
>CAKMZM010000185.1 GCA_929200365.1 uncultured Flavobacteriaceae bacterium
TACAATGTAAAAGTATAGTTAAGGGATTATTATTTCATCACAAAACTGTTCCCCATCTGGGCAATTTGGAGTTATCACTTTTGCACATACATTATTTGTCCCTGAATCTAAATCAAGCTCTATTATTTCTTCAGTTAACAATGAGCTTTCAATAAAAACGTCATTGATATACCAGTTTATAGTAACACTACCCCTTATCCCTAGAACAAATGGAGTAAATCTATATTTAGTTGTATTTGTAATCTGTTGATAAGTAAATGTAATCTCGGGACAAATCGGCTCTACTACAAGCTCTTTACAGTTTACAGTCCCACCAAGGCAATCAGGAGTAGTTATTTCGATACAGGTATCATATGTTCCTGGAGTAAATTGTCTTGTAAATGGATTTTCATTAATAACCTGATCAGCAATTATTTCTCCATTAATTTTAAAAAGCAGTTGATACCCCTCTATAATATTAATATCAGGGATAAACCTATACTCATTATCGTGTAGAGGTTGGATTTCAAATTGTATCATAGGGCAACCAATACAATCATTTATGATTTCATAAAACTCATAATATGTCGATACTTGAGTTGATTTAAGATCAGGAGCAACTAGTATAGATATTGGAAATTTAAAATCTGGTTGATAATTAACTCCCTGATTTGTGAGAAAACGATTAAAATTTTCCTCACTATTAATAGTAATTTCTTTATTTTCTTTATCACTTAGTGTAATAGGATATTCAAACTTAAAACATTGTTTATATAAACGATCAAAAATATCTCTGAATGTTTTAATCTCACATTCTCTAAGTACATTAATCAAAGAGTTTTCATTTGCTACAAGAAATGTGTTATCATTTCCTTTAAATATTATATGAATAGGGAATTGCAATCCCGTTATATTAAAATTTGCACTTTGCCTATAAATCACTTCAAGTAGCCCTTGAAAATCATTAACCTGTATGGTAGAATCTGTATTATACCCTATTACCAATGGATATTCAAAAGCAAAGCATAAGTCTTCTTCGTTTATTATCGGATTTCTGGTTTTTATATCATCAATAATAGATACGATTGTTGTTGTTGAAGTAATATTATCATCTATAATATCAGGGAAAAAAGAATCTTCATTTACACAAGAATATATAACCATCATTACTAATGGTAGTAAAAAACCTTTATAATATGTACTTAACCTCCTCAATGTAAAAACCTTTCTAGATATATTAATAACGTTTGCAAATCAATTCACCCTACCCCCAACTCCCTGTTTAACAAGTGTCAATGTATACAAAATTAAATTAGAATCAAAAGATTATCCAAATTCGTCTAATACATGAAAAAACTTAAAGTAGTTTGATAAATTTAAATTCATAGTACTACTGAAGTGGTTTAAACTTTATTCAATCGCTATAAAGAAAGCTCTTTTTCTTTCAGTTTTCGTCTTTTTATTACTTTGTAGTGCAACTATGAAGTACCAGAAACACTGCATTATTAAAAAAATATTGAACTCAATATCATAATATTCGATATCTATCGTTTTAAAATCTCAATAAAATTTAAACCCATTCAAAACTTCCTCATATATAGGACAATTTTCGTTTTGTCGTATTTTCTTACCTTCCTTACTTTTTTTTTGTTAATTTTTTGTTAAAATAAAATTATCTATACCCTTCTCTAAATTTTCTTAATAACCTTGTTGTACTAACAAAATTAACATGCAATAATGAAATTAATTACAAAAAACATGCTAATACTTCTAACAGTATTAGTGACGCAATTTTCTGTTGCGCAAAAAACCCCTATAACAGGTAAGGTCACAGACGATGGCGGCACGCCGTTACCTGGTGTAAATATTATAGTTAAGGGTAGCAACAGTGGAGCTCAAACAGATTTTGACGGGGTGTATTCGTTACAAGTTTCTGAGGGGAGTACTCTTCTTTTTACTTATCTTGGTTTTGCTGATCAAGAGGTAACTGTAGGTGCTCAAAAAACTATTAATGTACAATTAGAACCTACTGCTTCTCAATTAGAAGAAATAGTAGTTACGGCTCTTGGAGTAAACAGAGATCAAAAATCTTTAACCTACTCTGCTCCTAAAGTTTCTGCTTCAGATTTAACAGCAGCTCAAAACGATAATGCAGTAAGTGCATTATCAGGAAAAGTCGCTGGTTTACAAATTAACTCTCCTTCAGGTAATTTAGGAGGATCTCAACGTATTTTGATCAGAGGTGCTAATTCTATAACAGGAGAAAACCAACCACTTTTTATTGTAGATGGTATTCCAATGGACAACTCAAATTTTAATACCAAAGATGCACAAAGAGGTAGTGGTGGGGTTGATTTTGGTAGTAGTATAAATGATATAAACCCAAATGATATCGAATCTGTCACTGTACTTAAAGGTCCTGCTGCTGCATTATATGGTTCAAGGGCATCAAATGGGGTGATCCTTATTAAAACTAAATCTGGGAAAAACTCTACAAAACTAGGGATTTCTGTAAATTCTTCCTTAGCATTTTCTGAGGTAGCAATTCTACCCGATCTACAAGATCAATATGGTGGAGGATCTATTATTTCTGATGCTGCTGGAGGGAGAGACGGTTTTAATACAACTATTATTGACGGTAATGAATATCGAGTAGTAGGTTATGCGGTTGATGAAAGTTGGGGACCTAAATTTGATCCAAACATACAAGTTCTACATTGGGATGCTTTTGATAGAGAAAGTTTTCCGCAGGATTACCTTAGAACAAGACCTTGGGTTGCTCCAGACAAAGATGTGGAAGATTTTTTCACTACAGGAGTCTCTTCTATTAACACAGTTAATATATCTTCTGCAACAGAAAAAGGAAATTATTTATTTTCACTAGGAAATCAAAATACAACTGGAATTATTCCTAATACCGAAATCAATAAATATAATGCAAAAGTTAGTTTAACTCAGATGTTATCTGATGAATTAACAATAAGTAGTATTATAAATTATTCACAAACTAAAGGAAAAAGACCTGTTATAGGATATACAGATAATAGTGTAACTCAAAAATTCTTTCAATGGGGTCAAAGACAATTAGACTATGGTAGATTAAGGAATTACAAAAATGAGGATGGAACTCAACGAACATGGAATCGTATCGGTTATAATAATCCTATACCAAATTACTCTGACAATCCATACTGGACTATATACGAAAATGCTCCTACGGATAATCGTAAAAGAGTTTTTGGAAATTTCAGTATAAATTATAATATTTTTGAAGGAGTAAATATAAAAGGTTCTGTTTATGGAGATACTTATAGATTTAAGAATACGGAAAGAGCGGCTATAGGTTCTCAAGCACAATCATTTTACTTAGAACGTAATTATGACTTTAAAGAATTTAATTACGAATTAATTACGACATATCAAAAACAACTATCTGAGTCTTTTAAAATGAATGCCATGGTTGGTTTTAATAAAAGAGACAATGAAAACAAATATGTTAAAAACGAAACTACTGGAGGGTTATCTCTACCAGGAATTTTCAATATTGCAACTGGTATAGGTCAATTAGATAAAAAAGCTACTACTACACTTAAGAAAACTAATAGTGTTTTTGGTAGTTTAAATTTATCCTATGCTAATCAATTATTTTTAGATTTTACTGCGAGAAACGATTGGTCATCTAGTCTTCCTAATGACAACAATTCTTATTTTTATCCTTCTGCCTCATTGGCATGGGTTTTTAGTGATACCTTTTTCAGTAACAATCCTTCAACATTCTTTAATTATGGTAAATTAAGACTTGCATGGGCTCAGGTAGGAAATGATACTACCCCATACAATGTAATCAACACTTTATCTATTAATAATTCTTTTGGTGGAGTTGGAAGAGTAACAGTTCCAAACGAACGATTAAATCCTGATTTGAAGAACGAAACGACAACCACATGGGAAATAGGTACAGAATTAAATTTCTTTCAAAGAAGAGCTAATCTAGACGTAACATATTATAATAATGAAACGACAGATCAGATTATCCCTATTGATTTATCTTTTGGAACTGGTTATGGATCTAAGTGGGTTAACTCAGGGAAAATGATTAATAAAGGAATCGAAGTATCATTGAACTTGACACCTGTAAAAACTGATAATTTTGAATGGGATATTACTTTAAATTTTGCTAAGAACACAAATGAACTTGCTAAACTTCCTGAAGGACTCAATTCAATTCTATTGGCAAATGCACCTTTTAGAGCACAATTAGCTGCGTATGTAGGACAAACGTATGGAGTGATCGTGGGAACCGATTTTGTTTATGATGCTAATGGTAATAAAGTAATAACAGATAGTGGTGCATATATGGCAACAGATGATTTAGTACCATTAGGATCTGTTCTTCCTGATTATACAGCAGGTCTTCAAAATAGCTTAAAGTACAAAAATTTCGATCTAGGAATTCTTATCAGTAGAAGTAAAGGTGGAAGCTATTTTTCAACTACATATCAGTGGGGAATGTTTACTGGTATGCTAGAAGAGACTGTTGCTAATAATATTCGTGAAGATGGTATTATTCTTGATGGTGTTACTGGAGACGTAGCATTTAATGATGACGGCACATATACTGTTACAAATACTGCCCCTAATACTACTCGAGTTTCTGCCCAAACTTATGGAGGCAATCATTATGGTGGAAACGGAACTCCTGATGCTCAAAATGTATTTGATGCAAGTTACTTTAAAATACAAGAACTTACCATAGGATATAATATCCCAAAAAACTTATTTGATTTTATTGATAATGCCAGAGTTAGTGTTTTTGGTAGAAACCTATATACCTGGGGACTTGACTATAAAGGAATAGATCCAGAAACAGTTTCTGGAGGATCAGGTAATATCCAAGGACTAGAAGGTGGGTTACAACCATCTGTGAGATCTTATGGGATGAGTTTACAACTATCATTTTAAAAATAATATAAATGAAAACTTTAAAATATATTTTTATTCCAGTATTAACAACCGCTTTATTGCTATCGTGTGATACTGATTATATTGACAATCCGGACAACCCAATTGTTGCTCCATCTAATCAATTAATGAACAATGCCCAATTTGATTTAGCATATGAGCTTAATGATCAATGGACTGCAGGAAGAGGAACACTTGGTTTTGCTCAATATTGGGCAGAGACTTTTTATACCAATGAAAATAGGTATTCTATAAGAACAACTCAAGTTGATGATTTTTGGGAATGGCCGTATAGAATCCTTTCTGACTTGAAAAAGGTTATAGAATTAAACGAAGATCCAGAAACAATGGAAAACATGGCTGTATTTGGAGACAATAATAATCAAGTACAAGCCTCCAGAATTCTTATGGCATTCACATTTTCTAAACTGGTAGATTTGTTTGGGGACATTCCTTATTGGAGCTACGGGCAACAAAATGACTCTTTCCAAGCATTACAACTAGAAGATGGTATTAACAGCCCAGAATATGCTAGTGCAGAAGAGATATACAATGACATATTTAACGAATTGTTAGATGCCGCTAATAAAATGAATACATCTGAAGTAGTTTTTATTTCTGGTGATAATATTTACAATGGAGACGCTGCAAAATGGATAAAATTTGCTCATTCTATCAGACTTAGGTTAGCTATACATATATCAAGACAAAACCCAACTTTGGCGCAAACCATATATAACGAATCTGATTCTGAAGCTTTCACTAGTAACGATGATAATGCAACACTTACTTTTGGAAATGATGACCTTACAGGAGGTCCATGGCATCAAGCATTTACAGTTGGGGCTAGACGTGACTTTGGACCATCTTTATCTTTTATTGATTTATTATATAATAGAACAGGACCATTTTCTACTTTAACCGATAAAGATCCAAGAGTAGATGAATTCTTTGATACCAGAGAAGAAACAGCAGAAGTTGTAGGTCTGCCATATGGTTTTGGTAACGCTACTGCCAGAGCAGTTGAGGATGAAGGTATCCCTGATGCTAATATTATTAAAGCTGATTTCACTCAACCATTACTAACTTATTCTGAAATAGAATTTATACGTTCTGAATTCGACGGTTGGGATCAAACTCATTATTTAAATGGTGTAGATGCTTCAATGCAATATTGGGGAATAAATAGTGGTGATATTTCAGCATATATAGACGATCTTCCTGCTGCATCAGAAGAAAATGTTTTAACTCAAAAATATATAGCGTTATACATGGATGGGCTTGAAGGATGGACAGAGTATAGAAGAACAGGATTTCCTAATACATTAACAGTTCCTGGAGACACATTTGGTACACCCCCAAATGAAGTTACTTTTATAACTTTAGTTCCTGGTTTAAACGAAATACCAAAAAGAATTACATATCCTCAAAAAGAACAGCTTTTGAATAATTCAAATTGGCAAGATGCTAAAAATAATTTGGATAATGGAGATGAAATGTTTTCCACAATCTTTTGGGATGTAAACTAAGAGATAAATAGATTATCTTATTAACTATTGACGAAGCTATCTATAAAAAGATAGCTTCGTTTTTTAGGTTCTCATTTAAAAACCATTTTCTTTAAGCTATGGTATTGTTTTAAAGACTCTGCTATTTTATAGGTTTGCTTATCTAGAGCTTTTTAAGATGAGTAAATGTAGAAGATTAACTCATATGTGTATTACAAGTGTGACTATTATATTGTTTTCAAACCAAAGCATCATTTTCAAATGCTTGTAAGAGAATAGTAATACCAAATGAATTATAAAATGTGATATAATAGGGCAGTTGCTTTCTTTTTT
>CAKMZM010000186.1 GCA_929200365.1 uncultured Flavobacteriaceae bacterium
TAAAAAGAGCGGAAGTTTCTTAGTTTAACCTAAAGAATTTCCACTCTCTTTATGATATTTATATACTAGCTAGCTAAAGTTTGATTTTATCGCTTTACAAAACGTTTGGTATATTGATTATTTCCATCTGTAAATTTCAGAAAATAAATTCCTTGTTTCAAACTTCTGACATCTATAGTAGATTTATTTTTACCCGCTACAGAGATAATGGTCTTTCCTAAAATGTCTATTACCGAGTACGAAATTTCTTTTGCTCCTGAATTGACAGACACGTTAAGTACATCTATGGCCGGAATAGGATAAATCGTTACATTGTTATTTATGTTTTTGTTATTCTGTACAGCAACCGATCCACCAATCACTACTGTATAATCTTCAACCTCACCATAATTAAATGATCCACAAGGAGAAGGAACAGTACTATACCTCATAACAACTCGCATTCTGGTAGCTCCATTGGTAGCAGATGAGGGTACTGTAAAGTTTCCACTTACCGTTGTATTTTGAGTTGCAGCCTGTGTCCAAACCTGTTCTCCTGGATCTGTAAAATCACCATCCTGATTATAGTCTATCCATACTCCGTATGCTTCATTGTATTTTGTACCAGCCCAAGTGGGTGTTACTGTAATGCTATTTGAGCTTCCTTTAGTCAGATTTGTAGATTCTGATGTAAAATCACTATATCCTCCACTTCCAGCAGCTGAGGTTTTATCAATAGATCCTAGTTGAACTCTACTGATATACTCTTCTGACGAATTATTTCCATTTGCAGAGCAGTAGGTTGATCCTCCTCCTTCTGTAGTAGTTACATTAACTGTATTACTAAATCCAGAAGCGTTTCCGGCAGCATCTTTTGCCTTTACTCTAAACTGATATGGCGTATTAGTCGTTAATCCGGTAATATTTGCTGAAGTGCCTGTTACCGATGTAGCAATTGAATTTCCTCGATATACATCATACTCGACTACACCTATGTTATCGGTAGATGCATTCCAGGAAAGTGATACCGAGGTTCCCGATACATTAGAAGCCCTTAATCCTGTAGGAGCAGAAGGTGCTTGTGTATCTCCACCTCCACCTCCAGGTTTATAGCCGTTTACTATTTTGGTACTACATCCCGGAGCTAACCACTGGCAAATATTTGGATATGTTATTGATATACGACCATACCAATCTGACTCATTATTTCCGCAGGCAGCACCACCACCGTGCAACTGACCAACTACTCTTTTATTTTGATCAAAAAGAGGAGAACCAGAAGATCCCGGCTCAGTTGTACCATCATCCCAATCATGAACTCTCCAGTGGGTATTACCACTACTGCTTCCATAACTGGAAATTGAAGCTGCATCATTGTCGAATGATATCTTTTTTACATCACCTGCTGGATGATGAATCCCTGTTGTTTTGGTAGGAATATTTCCTGTGGCATCCCATCCTGAATAATAAACATTATAACTTGAAGGTGGAGCAGATGATAGCTTTAACAGTGCATAATCAGAATTGGCCCCACTATGCATCATCTGTGAACCTGATACAGATTGACTTGTCGACCCGTCAGAGCTATTACTACATCCCGGAGACTCATAGTTAAATACATATACCCAATTGGTTACTGACTGACCTTCTGTACAATGATTTGCTGTCAAAAAATATGGAGTTCCATCGTTTGCTGTATTATTTATTATAGCCCCTGAGCATAATCTGGATCCATTTCCTAAAAGTATTAATGCAACAGAACTGATTTGATCCCTCCATGGATCTCCTTCTCCACAAACTACATTATTATTACAAGATCCAGAGCTTCCAAAATCTTTTGCCATTGCCATTATATCTCTGTAATCATGGGCAACTGTAGAAATATTTAAATCAGCCTCTTGTTTTACATGGGCAGGCTGAAAATATTCAACAATTATTTTATCTCCTTTTACCGGTGCCAAACCTAATCGTTTTGACTCTTTATTATTTGCAGAAGTAAATGCTCCCCGAACATCAGATTTGTCTTTGTTATAGACAAATAATTTCGCTCCTTCCGGAATCTCGAAACTCGAAAAAGTGAGATTAAGTGATAGTGCTCCTTTAGATTCAATTTCTATCAGCCAATATCTGTCTCCTTTTGAATTGGTATACCATTTTCCTGAGTTTTTCGGGTTTAGATTTGTTTTATGAGGATATGCAAAACGCATTGGCACACCTTTACTTGATTCCTTTTCATCTTCTTTCAGAAGTTTTATTATATCGGGTTTAGGTAATATGACATTGGGGATTTGACTTGATTTTGAAACCTGTTCATTTGAGAACGAAGGTTCTCCTCCTTGGCCTATTTGGGAATAGGCAGCGATGCTTGAACATAATGCTATGACAAGCAATAGAAATGTATTTTTCATTGGTTTTAAGAGTTAAGTTTGAGTTATACGCTAATTAACGCTAGCTAGTTTATATTGATTCTAATATAACAAGACATTTGTCTAAAATTTAACTCATCTATTATTTTAACATAAAATTGAAGTATTTTGTGTTTTTATTAACAGATATATTTTTAGATTATTTAAGAAAAAAAACAGAAGGGTTATGGCTTCAAAATCAAAACTATTCTTTGATTTCTATTTTTCTCTTTAATTCATTTCCTTTTTCGTCTAAAACTGTAATGATATGTATACCAGGTTTGGGGGAAACAGGTAGTTCATGAAATTGCCTAGTTGTTCCTATAAATTCGTCATCTACATACCAAAATACTCGTGTGTCGGGATTAGTATGCGCAATTTTAAGAATCACCTCATTGGTTTTACCATCAAATCCTTTGGGTAAGTATACACTGCTATTGGGTTTTGGAAATATAAAGTCCATTTGTTCCTGAGATTCCTTTATACAATCTGGGCGATAAGGTGGTAAAGAGCGGTAATCTGCATTACGTGTTTTAAAAAAATACTCTTGTAATGGAGGTAATACAAACCAGGATTCATGAACAATGTTGGCAACGGGTTCACAAGAAGAATTTACCCGATACTGCCTTGTACTATCCAAATGTATCAATTGGTGATATGGGCAAGGTTTTGTTCTGACTCCTGAGGTAGGAGCATACATTTGCCTGGTTGGGCAATCATTACCTGCTATAAAACCACTTTTTTTACATACTGTTACTATACTTAGGTCATCATATGGAACAGGAAACCACTTAGATTTTGGTAATAGGTTAAACACATCAAACAAAACAGGTGCAGCCGAATTTAATCCTGTAAGCTCCGGGCGCCCTTCTCCATCGGCATTACCGATCCAAATTCCCACTACATATTTCTGACTAGCACCAATGGCCCAGGCATCCCTGTTACCAAAGCTGGTTCCTGTTTTCCAAGCGATCTCTCTAGAAGAATCATAGAACTCCCAGGCTTCATCACCCTGGGGGCGATTTACTTTTTTCATTGCTTCAAAAGTTAACCAAATACTTCCTGCTCCATATACTGGTTTTTGTTGTGTTTTTTCACCCAAATCTACTTCTCTACCAACCAAAATGATTGGTTCGGTAAATTCTTGAGTAAAATATTCGCTTGATGTGCTTTGATAATGATTTAACGTGCCTGCAAAGCCAGCATATATTTTACTAAGATCCCATAGATTTCCTTCTGCGCCACCAACAATTAGTGACAGGCCATAGTGATCAGCTCCGTATTTCAAATCTTTAATCTGAAATGCATTTATCTCATCGCGAAATCGCTGCAAGCCATACTGCTGTAACAATCGAACTGCTGGTATATTTAAAGAACGTGCCAATGCCAGATTTGCTGGAACAGCACCGCTATAACTTTCATCAAAATTCTTGGGGCTATACCCCGAAATTACTGTAGGGATATCAGAAACCAATTGTTCTGGTAACAATTCACCTTTATCCATCATTGCGGCATATAATAATGGTTTTAATATACTTCCTGTACTGCGTCCTGCTTGAATAATATCTACATCTTTTTGATGTGCTTTATCAGTTGGTGAATTTCCTACATAACTTAGCACTTCTCTGGTATCTACATCCAAGACCAAAACTGCCATATTATGTACTTCATTTTGTTTTAATATATCATGATGACGTTTAACTACTTGATTTATCTGTTTTTGCAACATGATATCAATTGTAGTCTGCACTCGTTTTCCATTATGTTTTTTTGCCAATCGTTCCAGCAGATGTGGGGTAATCTGTGGCAGGAAATAGGGTTTTTGTGGTAGTGCTTCGCTTATTGATAGTTGATATGTTAATGAATCAATAGTTCCTTCTTGCAGGAGTATCTTAAGCAATCGGTTTCTTTTTTTTAGTAATCGGGTTTGATTTTTCCCAGGGTAGATTAAGGAGGGAGCATTAGGTAGTACTGCAAGTGTTGCACTTTCTGCCCATGATAATTGATGTGCTGGTAATCCAAAATAGCGCCAGGCTGCCATGTCGATTCCTACTACATTACCTCCAAAAGGAGCATGAGAAGCATATAGCTTCAAAATCTTTTCTTTAGAAGCTCCGAACTCTAATCGTGTAGCCAGTATTAACTCTTTTAGTTTTTCAAAATAAGTACGCCTTTTACCTTTTCGTGCCAATCGAATAACCTGCTGAGTGATAGTACTTCCTCCTCTAACGATTTTACCTGCTTCGATATTTTTGATAATTGCTTTGCTCATTGCCACAGGATTAAACCCCGGGTGTCTGTAAAATTGCTGATCTTCAAAGGCAATAATACATCGCTTAAACTTTTTGGGCACACTATCTGTTTCTGGGAAACGCCATTGCCCATCGGTTGCAATTTTTGCTCCTAACAACTCTCCATTCCTGGTTTCAATTACAGTTGCCGTAGGGTCATTAAATAATGGTTTTGGTAATATAAAATAATACCATACCAACAATACTCCAATAATAATGAAGCGTTTTGGGTAAGATTTTATATAATTTCTTATATTTTTAAACAATGTGTGTATTATGGATGAATCTATAAATTATTCAAAAAAGGTATTTTAAACCTCTATTGATTTCCCTTTTGCTGTTTTATTCCCATTAGTATCAAAATAAAAATCAATTTGCCCCATATATACTCCACTTTTACCACATTGATTAATGAGTACTTTTTCTCCCTCTAAATTGTTTACAATAACTGGTTTTGATAATAATGTATGTGTATGACCGCCTATTATCAGGTCGATATTTTTTGTCTTTTTAGCTAGATGAAGATCAGAAACTTTATCCTTAGCATTTTTATAATCATACCCAATATGAGAAAGACAAATAACAAGATCGCATTGTTGTTGTTCTTTTAATATTCTGGTAATATCCTCAGCAATTTCAATAGGGTCCAGATATTGGGTTTCTTTATATAAACTTTTATTCACTAAACCTTCTAATTCTACTCCTAATCCAAAGACTCCGATTTTAATCCCATCTCTAATTAATATTTTATATGGTTTTACTATACCATCTAGTACCGTATTTTTAAAATCATAGTTGGCTGATACAAAATCAAAAGTTGCATTAGGCAATTGATTCAGTAATCCATTTATTCCATTATCAAAATCATGATTTCCAATGGTAGCAAGATCATAGTTTAGTTTTGACATTAGTTTAAATTCAATTTCCCCACCATAATAATTGAAATATGGAGTTCCTTGAAAAATATCTCCTGCATCTAATAAAATGGTGTTTGGATTTTCTTTTCGTATTTTTTCTATGATCGATGCTCTTCTGGCAAAACCTCCTAACCCTGGGTACTTATAATGATTGTTTGGCAGAGGGTCGATCTGACTATGTACATCATTAGTATGTAGTACTGTTATTCTTTTTACTAATGGTTTAACACAAGATACTAAACTTACCCCTCCTAAACTAGCCAAAGCTGTTGCCGATGCCATTTGTTGTATAAACCTTCTCCTATTCTGCATATCTCATTCTTTTACCTGGTTGTACTTTTAATGTATCTATCGATTTAAAATAATCGATTAATGCATTTCTGAATTTATAATCTGTTTTATATAATTGTATAGGGTTTTTAAAGAAGTTCATACTATCTCCTCCTTGTTGCAAATAATCTGTAGTAAGTACTAAATAGGTTTTACCTTTTTGTAATGGTACATCATTAATAATTAATTCTTTTACTTTTTTTGATTTTTTCATCATACTAAGCCGTAAATTAGAAACAGGGTGTGCTTGTTGTTTTTCGACCAAATAAGAAATTAACTCTTTTACTTTTTCATAAGATAATTCTGCTACTACCAATTCATTTTCAAAAGGTATCACTTCAAAGGCTGTTTTTGCAGTTACCGGTCCTTTGAGTATTGGTGCTCGCATACCTCCATGATTTAATAATACAAAATCAATATCTTTATGATATCTCTTTTTAAAAATGGGCTCTACCTGATGTAAAGAAATATCTGCTATAAGGTTACCTAACTTGCTTTCTAATTTTCTATCGTGTTTAGTAAAATCTGCTGCAGCAATGCACAGTGTAGCATCCAAAGTTTTATTTAAATGATCTCGGAAAGGTGCGATAAATGAATCTATAGCTTTATCTGCAACTATTGTAGAATCAATTTTTTGTTGAATTGCTGAAATCTTATTTATAGAAACCGATTGTTGCGTGCAGGAACAAATACTTATCAAGCAAAAAAAGCCTGGTAAAAGTTTATAAAACTTAGTATTCATATATTTTCGATTTTTCAACAATGGTAATAAAAAAAACAGTACGTTGCTTTATGGTTACGTTAAAATAACCACTTTGCAATATCA
>CAKMZM010000187.1:0-3770 GCA_929200365.1 uncultured Flavobacteriaceae bacterium
TTTACAAAAGTTTCAGCTTTTCCTATATCATTTTCATAATTTTCATCATCAATCAAATAAGACACAAAGTTTATTGTTTCCTTCCTATCTACATCAAAACTTATTTTAACATTAAATTTAATATCAAAATCATCGAATAGTTTTACATCAAAATCTGATAATTTTTGATTCTTTGTTAAACCAAACTGTTTTCGTAATGAACGTTTTGCTTCTTCTGGATACATATTGGGTTTAAAAAGAAATGATTCTTCATTAAACATGTTTTCGGTTTCAATTCTAAAATTATCAACCTGTCTTACCTTGTGTGTTGTGATACATGAATAAAATGAGAATAAAGTAAAAAATAATATAAAAGTGTTTTTCATCGCAAAATTTCTTGTGTTTTAAAATTAGAAAAGCTCATAAACATCTTTTAACAAAAAATGTTCCACGTGGAACTATTTTTTAGATTTATCATAAATTTCTACTCCCAAAAGTTCACTTAGCTTATTGGCATTTCTTAAAGCTACATGATAATTATTTTCTTCTAAGATTGTAAAATAAGTATTGCCTTTAAAAAATCTAACTGTCCATTTTTTAAATTTATCCCTAGTTCTATCTTCTTCATCCCTACTCACAAATGAAGCATGAAAAACAGAAATATACTCTGGAAACTCTAAATCAAGTTTAGATTTATATATAATCATTCGAAAAAACCGATAGCATATTTCGTTTTTAAAATCTTTAGTGATTTTATACACTATAGAAAAACCAGATACAATTATGCTTAAACAAAAGATCAGAGCACCTAAAAGCAAATAGGGTATTAAATTAAAAAACAATAATAAAATAATAATCATTGCTAATGAATATATTTTAATCATTAAAGTTTCTGGTCTATGAATTATGAGATAATCCATTATCTACCCATATAAACTAAAAGTACAGAAATATCACTTGGTGATACTCCACTAATTCGTGATGCCTGAGAAACAGTTGCTGGTTTAATCTTAGACATTTTCTCTCTTGCTTCAAAAGATAATGACTTTAGTTTTGTGTAATCAAAATTTTTAGGGATTTTTACATCCTCAAGTCGGTTTAATTTATCTGCATTATTTTTTTCTTTTTCGATATATCCAGAATATTTAACCTGAATTTCTGTTTGTTCTAAAACTTCTTTATCCAAATTATTTTCCTCTATATATGTAGCAACTTTTTCAAAGTGTCTTATATCATCTAAAGTAATCTGAGGTCGAGAAAATAATTTAAATAATTTTCCGCTCTGGTTAACTGGTGATGTTTTCTTTTCTTCTAAAACAGGATTTGCTTCTTCTGGAGAAACACTTGTATCTTTAAAAAACTGAACAAAAGCACTTGCCTTTTTTTCCTTCTCTTCCATTCTTTTCATTCGATCATCTGTAGCTAACCCAATCTCATTAGATTTTGGTGTAAGTCTAAAATCTGCATTATCCTGTCTTAACAAAGTTCTATATTCTGCACGTGAAGTAAACATTCGATATGGCTCTTCTGTTCCTTTGGTTATAAGATCGTCTATTAAAACACCTATATACGCTTCATTTCTTTTAAGAATAAAAGATTCTTTTTCTTTAACCTTTAGTGCTGCATTTATTCCTGCCATTAATCCTTGAGATGCTGCTTCTTCATATCCTGTTGTTCCATTAATCTGTCCCGCAAAAAATAATCCTGAAATCAATTTCGTTTCTAAAGTATGTGTTAATTGCGTTGGAGGAAAGTAATCATATTCTATAGCGTATCCTGGTCTAAAAAATTTTACATTTTCAAAACCTACCACAGATTTCAAAGCTTTAAATTGAACATCTTCTGGCAATGATGTAGAAAATCCATTTACATAAACCTCTACAGTATTCCATCCTTCAGGTTCTACGAATAACTGATGTCTTTCTTTATCAGCAAATCTATTAATCTTATCTTCTATAGAAGGGCAATATCTAGGCCCAATACTTTTAATTCTACCATTAAACATTGGAGATCGATCAAAACCTTCTCTCAATAAATCATGAACTTCTAAAGAGGTGTAAGTCATATGACATGATCTTTGTTTGGTTAGTGGTTTTGTTAAATCTGTATAGCTAAATTTTTCTGGATTGTCATCTCCAGGTTGTTCAATCATTTTAGAATAATCTAAAGATCTACCATCTACTCTTGGGGGCGTTCCTGTTTTCATTCTTCCTGCATCAAAACCAAAATCGATCAATTGTTCTGTTATACCTGTTGCAGCTTTTTCTCCAGCTCTACCTCCGCCAAATTGTTTTTCTCCGATATGAATTAATCCATTTAAAAATGTTCCATTGGTTAGCACAACAGTTTTTGCTTTTATTTCAATTCCTAAAGAAGTTTGTACTCCTTTTACTTTTCCATTTTCCACCAAAAGTCTACTTACCATGTCTTGATAAAAATCCAAATTAGGAGTTTGCTCTAACAACAATCTCCATTCTTCTGCAAAACGCATTCTGTCACTTTGAACTCTCGGACTCCACATCGCAGGTCCTTTTGACTTGTTCAACATCTTAAATTGAATCGCGGTACGATCACTCACGATTCCACTATATCCACCAAGTGCATCTATCTCTCTTACTATTTGTCCTTTTGCAATACCCCCCATAGCAGGGTTACAACTCATTTGAGCAATGTTTTGCAAATTCATTGTAATCAACAAAGTGCTACATCCTAAATTGGCTGCTGCTGCTGCTGCCTCACTTCCGGCATGACCTGCACCTACCACTATTACATCATACTCCTTATCAAACATAATATTTATTCAATTGTTCCACGTGGAACATCATTTTATTATTTAAAAAACAATTGTTCCACGTGGAACAATTGTTGCTTTATTACCACTTATCACATCCTAATGTTCCACGTGGAACATCAATAGTTTTTCATTTTCCTTTTGCCTCATAAGCTTTTTCTCGTCCTCTAGCTTATCCATGTAACCGCAAAAATGAAGTATGCCATGTATCAAAACTCTCCTCATTTCTTCCTCAACAGAAACCATAAATTCTTTGGCATTTTCTGCTACTCTTTCCGTAGAAATAAATATGTCACCATTTAGTTGATTACCCACTGTATTATCAAAGCTTATAATATCTGTGAATGTGTCATGGTTCAAAAAATCCTGATTAATTTTAAGTAGATATTCGTCATCGCATAAGATAAAATTTATTTCTCCCTCTGTTTTATTCTCTGATAAAATAACAGCACTAATCCAAGAAGATAATGCGGTCTCATTTGGTAACTTTATATTTGTTTCGTAAAAAAAATTAATCATTATCTTTTTTAAAATACTCTTGCACCTTTTGCTTATAATTTTGCCGCAAAGGTAATACTTGTCTATTTAATATTTCAGTAGTGTTAAAATATTGTTTTGCCTTCTCTAATTGTTGAGAGTTTTTATTACTAAATTGTACTTGATTTGTTTTACTTTCTCTTTTTTCTTCTTCACCTTGATCTATAGTAGCGTCCTCAAGCTTAAGTAGCTCATGCTTTAAATTAAGCATTTTTGATAATGTTCTTTCATTAAATCCTTTTTCTAAAAGTTCTTGTTCTACATCTTCCATTTTACGCAATAAACTACTCCCTATCCTATTTCCCTTTCCTTCTTTGTTAATCTTATCTTGTAATGCATTTCTAAGCTGTTGTTGCTGTTTGTATATTTCATATAACTCACCGTTCATATCTTCCTTCTGCATTTGTGACTCTCCTTCTCCATTTTGATCATTACCATTCTTTTGGTTTCCTTCTTTACCTCC
>CAKMZM010000187.1:3870-6701 GCA_929200365.1 uncultured Flavobacteriaceae bacterium
TTTTGGTTTCCTTCTTTACCTCCCCCTTTATTCTCTTTTCCTTGTTTTTTTCCTTCCTTGTTTCCTTTTTGTTCTCCTTCTTTATCCCCTTTCTTCTTTCCCTTTTGTGCTCCTTCTTCCATCTTCTTGTTTAACTCATCTTGTTTTTTTATAATATCTGGTAGTTGAAATTCATTAGAACCACTCTTTCCTTTGCCACTTGCTTTAGACATACTATTTTGCATTTGATCCAAAGTTCTGCTTAATAAATAGGCTAAATCATTTGACCCAGTTACAGTATACTGCTGATTAGCTGAGCCCTGAACAATTTGGTTTTCTGCCAACCTTTCTAATGATTTATCTATATTAAATTCTATATCGGTTAATTTTTGTGTTACCAATTCAGTTATCTGTGGAGTACGTAATGCTAAAGCATAAAGACTATCATCTATGTGTATAAAATTCTCTCTTAATATACTTTGCCTTTTTAACTTAGATGAATAACTAGGATTGTTAATATCTATACCCTTAAATTTCTTCATTAAGCTTTCTTGTTCAATAGAAAAATCTACAAGATTATCCAAAATCTGCCTTAACATCTCCATGTCTTCTTTTTGTTGTTCTCCTCCCGACATTTGCATTTGCATCATCATGCTATTACTCATCTGTTTCATTTTCTGAGCGGCACTTTTCTGGTTTTTTTTAGCATCTGACTTTTTATTTTTATCTAAGTTTTCACTTGCTTTTTGTTGTTCTTTTTTTATCTCATTTTCATCTTCCTTTTTTTGATCTAAGCTCATTGGTTTTTTTAAATCCTTGTTTTCTTCTCTTAGCTTTTCCATTTCCTTTTGGAAATTTTCAAACTCCTTATTTAATTCTTTTTGTTTTTCTTGTGTGTTTTCTTCATCTTTTTTATTAGATAATTCTTCTTGCCTTTTGGATAAATCCTCAAGTTCTTTAACTAATTTTTGATGTTTTTCTATCACATAATATCGCTTAGTCAATTCTAAAAGTTGTTCTAAATTCTTCTTTACATTCTTATTTTCCTTACCTAACTCTTCTATTTTTTTTGTTAATTCTTCTTTTTTAATTTTATCAGTCAACTGTTCAATTTCTTCAAGAAGTTTTTCGCTTTTTTTCAACTTTTCTTCATTTCTTTCTAACCTTTCTTTTAGTGCATCTTTAAATGGTTCTTTTTTTTCTTTATTCTCTAACTGCTCAAGATTATCTTTTAGTTTTTTAGAAAAATCTCGCATCATCTTTTCCTGTTCCTTTTGTCTTTTTAGAAAATTTTCAAATTTTTTCTTATCATTAAAATCTAAATTCTTTTTCTCTTTTTGGGTTTTACTCAAACTTTTTAATTCCTCTTCTTGCTCTTTAAACTTATCTAATGATTTATTCAATCCAGATATCGCCTCATTCTGCTTTTTTAATAATGCATTTTCTCTTTCTTCTTTTGTAAGTTGTCTAAAATTAAATACCTGACTTTTTGTGCTTTTATAATTATGAATAACATCATTATCAAAAACCTCAAAATAAAACTCATAATTAAGCCCTTCTACCAAATCAATTCCCACTGGGAAAGCATATATAAACTCATCAAATACTGTTCTATTAATAGCTATATTTTTAATTTTAATATCTGATGGGTTATCTTGATCATAATATACTAATCGAAGTTTGCTTAATCCATAATCATCACTTACTCTACCAAAAAAATAAAGAGTTTGATTATCAATAGAGTCTTTTTCGGATTTCAAATTTAACTCTGGATATTGATCTTTAATCACATTAAGATTAAATGCTAAATTATCATGGTTTTTTACATTTTGATTAGAGGTGGTTATCTGATAATCAAGATTAGAATATACTTTTTTCTGGTAAGAAAAATTAGTTCCGTTCTTTATTAAAGAAATAACAGAATCTTTGGTCTTTAATTCTACCTTATTGGTGTTTCTGGTATATACTATCCAATTAACTTTAGTTCCTTCTGGTATGGTTGCATTTCCAGAACTTTTTAAAATCTCATCTACTTTCTTAGTATAATTTGGGTAATCTAATTTCATTTCAAAATTAAGTAAAGCAGGAATTGGAACTACCGATAAATGATGTGGAATCGAATTTATTTCATTGGCACTTATTATAAATTTTAAAGATTCTTTTGGTTGAATAAATCTATATTCAAACTCTCCTAATCCTATATTCTTTAAAAAATAAACTTCGCCATTATATGTAATTGTAGCATTATCTGGGACAATATCCCCTGCTGTTCTTACTTTAAGAACAAAATCTTTGTTTTCGAAAGCATTCAAGTCTTTATTAATTATAAAAAATCGAAATGGTGCGGGTGGTTCATAAGCTACTTCATAATTAACTACTCTTTTATAACTATCAGAAATCCAAGCTGTTTTATTAAAAACAAGTAATAGTAGGAATATAGCTACAGGTATTGCCGCATATTTGAGATATTTGGCATTTTTTTTCAAATTAATAGCTAACTTAAAAGGAATCGGTTTTAAGTCATTTGATTTTTGCTCAATACCTGCAAGTAATAACGCAGATGAATCTTCATTGTCTCTTAACTGTAATAAATTTAAAAGTCTATCACTTACTTCGGGAAAATGATTTCCTATTATCTCCGATGCTTTTTCATAATTAATTCCTTTTGTAAGCTTAAATAGTTTTGCAATTGGTACTAGTATAAACTTAACAAACAAACCCAATTCTACTACAATAAATAACCAAAAAAGAAACGTTCTCCCAAGCCTACTAAGCCACAAAAAATTCTCAATTAGTAGCGTTATTAAAAAATATAAAACACCAATAGCAAAAAAAAGTATAATGCCTTTTAT
>CAKMZM010000188.1 GCA_929200365.1 uncultured Flavobacteriaceae bacterium
CTGCTTCATCTGCCAATCGTTGCTCTTCTGCTAGACGGGCTGCTTCTGCTGCTGCTTCATCTGCCAATCGTTGCTCTTCTGCTAGACGGGCTGCTTCTGCTGCTGCCTCATCTGCCAATCGTTGCTCTTCTGCTAGACGGGCTGCTTCTGCTGCCTCATCTGCCAATCGTTGCTCTTCTGCTAGACGGGCTGCTGCTATCTTATCTTCTTCTACTTGTTGCTCAGTTACTTCTCGTTCTAATTGTTTTTGAGCAGCAAGACGCTCTTCTTCTGTGCGTTGCTCAGTTACTTCTCGTTCTAATTGTTTTTGAGCAGCAAGACGTTCTTCCTCTGCTTGTTGTTCAGTCATTTCTCGTTCTAGCTCTCTTTGAGCAGCAAGACGCTCTTCTTCTGCTTGTTGTTTAGCTGCTTCTGCTTCACGTGCTGCTTCTTCTGTCTCTATTTTTTCTTCTACTGCACGTTGCTCAGCCATTTCACGTTCTACTTGCCTTTGAGCAGCAAGACGCTCTTCTTCTGCACGTTGCTCAGCCATTTCACGTTCTACTTGCCTTTGAGCAGCAAGACGCTCTTCTTCTGTGCGTTGCTCGGCCATTTCACGTTCTACTTGCCTTTGAGCAGCAAGACGCTCTTCTGCCATTTTTTTATTAAGTAGTTTTACTTCTTCTTCACGTTGTAATTCTAGCTCTCTGGCTGCCTTGGCTTCCTTTTCTTTTGCTTCTGCAATTGACCTTTCAAGCTCACTCATTGCTTTTTGATCCTGGCTTCGTGTATCACCTTTTTCATTTTGAAGATCCCTTATCAATTTATTTTGATCTAAGATTTCTTTCTTAAGTCTTCTGATTTCAGAATCTCTTGCTTCATATGCTTTTTGAGTACCTGATTTTGTTCTACTTTTTCTTCTTGGTTTTTCTTTTTCAAAATTAAAAGCTAAACCTACCTCATGAGTTGCTCCAAAATTACTAGTATCTCCAAATCCAGTTTCATAGGTATATCCAATCGAAATATTTGATGTGATATTACCTCCAACGCCTAATGAAGCTCCATAAAAACTATTATACCCTGCTTGAGCCCAACCCAAAGCTGGTAATTCAACAATAACACTACCACCATATCTGAGATTAGAATCTGCACCCGAATCAGGTAACATATTTGCATATGCCATTCCTCGAATTATCTTATCTGATCTTCTTTCTAAACTGGTAGTATACATAATGTGACCTGTAAAAGCCATATTATCGGTTAATAGTTCGCTACTTGTTAGGCTATAAGCCACGAGGTTTGACACAGAAACTCCAACATCAAATTCTGTATAATTAAAATTAACACCAGGAGTCAATTGAAAAACTGAGCTATTCTCATAGTTAAGAATAACTGGGTCACTTACTTCTACTCCATTATTTAAAACAATACTTGTTGCTGAATCAATGTTAGACTTAATTCCGCTTTGCGAAAAGCCGAGATTTAAACCAAATGTAAAGTTCATATCTCTATTTAATTCGATATTATATGCAAAGTTCGCTATACCACCAAAATATCTGTAAACACCTTCATTTTGTTGATGTAAACCAATAGAAACGCCTATTTTTTCGTCAAAATTAGATGTATAATTAATCAGGTAAGTCTGGGGGTTGTCATTAAATGAAGCCCATTGCGTTTTATTATAAACATTAATAGATTTTTTGTTTTCGCGAACCAAAGAAAAAGTAGGGTTAAAATAAAACCGATTATATTTTACCAAAGTATGAGTTGGGATATCTGTAGGAAGAATACCATAAGTAGTAGTATTTTCAACCTGACCTCTAAGAAGATTAAAGGATGTGCATATTAATATTAAAAGTAATTTTCTGACCATAAAATTATCTCATTACCGTTATCGAACCTTTTCTGACTACGGAATTGTTTTTGGTTATTATATAATAATAAAACGAATCTTGACCCAATGATTTCGAATTCTCTCTAGGCCAGTTATTCTGATAACTTGAAGATATAAAATCAACCTGACCCCGTGCATTATAAATTGTAACTTCTACTTCTTGCTGATTAAACAAGCTTGGAGGAAGTAACCAATTATCATTAATGCCATCACTATTAGGCGTAACTACATTAGGAATAATCCCTGATGAACCAGCTTCAGATCCTATCTCAATAACAAGACTATCCATACTACACAATGGTGATGTTATCCTAACAAAATAGCTTCCTGCCTCTACTACTAATAGTTCGTTTTCATTTTCATTTTCTATAAGTTCATTTTCTCCGTTAACTACCCTAAACCATTCATATGTAAAATCACTATCAAGAGGTGCTGTCAGTATAAGTGTTCCCCCATCTATAGGTAAAAATGGAGGTGTAGCATTAAGTACTATATCATTAGATAAAAAAGTGACTGGTAAATTATTAGAAACAATATTAGTGAACTCACCTGTTCTAAGATTTGCTCTTAATTCGAAACTTCCTTCTTCTTCTGATTGAGCAATATCTAATGACATAGAGGTATCGCCAGTAGAGACTCCATCTTTAAACCATTCAAAATCAAAAAAGGTAAGTTGATCATCTGTTAATGGAACCAATAACCCTCCTGAAATTCTACCAAACATCTCTATTAACTCAATAGTTATTGGATCTTGATCACAAGAAATTCCTTCTGAAGTTCCAATTACTATTTCAAAACTTAATGGTGAAAATATATCCGTTTCAGACGACAGCATTGAATTACACGAATCTAACGCATCAATTTCTACTCTATAATTAGCCACAAAAACTGCATCAAAGGATGTAGTGGGACTTGTAAGTGTTGCTTGATTTTGAATATTTGTATCAGCAATCCACCGTATAGGACTTCCTATAGGAGCGTCTGTAGTAATTTGTAAATTTAGTGTTTGATTGGGCAACAAAATAAGTTGTGGTGGTAATGGTTGGGTTATACTCGATCCTTCATTAACAACCATAACTGGTGCTGTTCTAAATATACAATCGTCACTAAAGTTTACTTCTAATATATAATTGCCTCCAAAATCATTATCTGGTAAAGTAATTGTTGGTGCTGTTTCTTCCTCTAGAGCAATATCGTCTTTATACCATTGATAGTCATAAGAAAAATCTATAATGCTAGACATTAATTCTTTATTTTCATTAGGGCAAAATGAAAAATCAGGTGCTGTTGTCTCTATTGTAACAGCAGAAACATCTCCTAATAAGGATACATCGACATTATTACTTCTCGAAAAGGGAAAAACTGGAATACAACTACCTAAGGGAATTCTTGCAAAATATTCACCTTCTGTGGTAACTTCAATGCTAGATCCAGACTCACCAACAATTAATGCATTATCTTTAAACCACTCCCATTGAAAATCATTGGGATCAACAATGTTATCATCTAAATCAAATAGCGTAATTGTTAATGTTTTGGTAAACGAAGTGACGTTGCAGAAAATTACATCTTCTCTATTGTTAAGAAATATATCTAGGTCATCCCTAAAAAAATACATTGCTACTTCTTCGGAAATAGCACTAATTATTTCAGGGCTTGCTGTTGAAGTACGCACTCTTAGTCTATAAGTTTCACTACTTGTTCCTTCTGGTATTGAAATGTTTTCAAAACGAATTTCCTGTTCTATTAGACTGCCATTATTAAATCCCCCAACACGAGCTAGTTCTTGTATTTGGGTGGGATCACTAAAATCTCCACTAATATTAGAAAGTTCAAGAATAAACTCATTATCAGCTGGAAGAGAATTGCCTGATGATATAACAGCAGTTACTATAAAAGAATTATCGGTAGGATTAGCGCATACTGCAAAATCCTGTAACTCTGGAGCTTCTATTATTCTCTGTGCTGATAGTTCATAAAAATTAATGAACAACAAGCAAATTAATAATAATTGGTTAAGTTTTTTTTTCATGATATCACGCTTATTAATTTTAAGGTGAATATGCATTATTAACTTTGCGATTTGGGGCGCTTGTTAATAATATTGTTAATATTTTTTTACCAAGACATAAAATTATAAATTAAATATTTATATCAAACTATAATTTAATGTTTTTTTGTAATAATTTTCTGACTTTTTGTTTATTTTAAACTTCAACAAAAGCTAATACAGTCTAAAAAAACATTTCAATATACGTAAAAATTTGTTAATCAAAGCTTTGTAACTGTATTAAAAATCATTATTAGAAAATAAAAAAGGAGTAAATCTCCTCTTTTTTTTAAAAATAAAAAAGGTTTCTGGTACAAAAAAGACATTATTTACTCGTTTTTTGGTATATTTTCTATTTAATAAGTGTTCTTAAAGGGACAATTTTTTTCGATTAAATGTAAAAAATAGTGATAGTTTTTTGGTTATAAAAATGAATATTAGATCAAAAATAGGGTGAAAATATTAGCATTAAAACTGCTAAAATAAGGATCGTTTTATTGTTAGAAACAAGAACTTTTTTAGAGTATGTTAGCTATTAAAACAATAGGCAAATTGATAGCACTCCTGTCTCATTTCTACCTTAAAATTGCTTACTATTTGTTCTTTTCTGTGTATGCAAAAATTGGTACTACATAACACCAAAACTTATCCTTAATAGCCATTAAATAAGCCTCATTTCAAGTCAAATGAGGCTTATTTAATGGTGACATCTTTGGTAATGTTTTCCCCACAAAATTTACATTTTGTAGGCAAAACCCAAATCCATCGGCTTAAAAAAACTACTTACTCAAGATGAGTTCAGTTAAAATTTAATCCGACAATTTAAATATTTGCGAGTTAAACAGAGAAAAAACTATTTCTTTGTTTCAGTAGTTGTTGGTGTATCACCTCCATTTAGTGCCTCAAGAATCGTATCTGTAAGGTTTAATTCTTCTTTACCATAAAGTATATTGCTAGTCTCTGTATCGCCATAGATGTACGTATATCCATTTTTCTTACCATAGTCTTCTATGAAGCTCTTTACCTTACCTATAATAGAATCTATCTCTACTTGGCTTCCTTGTTGAATCTCTTGCATTTTGGCTTGCTGCTCTCTTTGTAGGTCTTGTTGCTTTACCATTAGTTCCTGCTCTTTCTTCTCTCTATTTGCAGTAGACATAGATTTCATAATGTTCTTATACCCTTCTACCTCAATTTGAAATTGCTTTGCTTTTTCTTCAAGTTCTGCTCGCACTTCATTATTGCGTTTAGTCCACTTTTCTTGTGCTGCTTTCATTTCTTTATAATCAGAAACAACTTTGGTATTATTTACATAACCCGTTTTTTCTATTTGTTGGTTACAAGAAGTTAAAATTAATAATGCACTTGCAACCCATATTATTTTTTTCATTTTTCAAAAATTTAGTTCTGAACAAAAATATCAAAGTTCGTGCGATGTTATTCATTATATAGTTGTAAAAAACAAAGTATAAAAAAAAACAATTGTTTTTGTTTTTACTATATGTAAAAACTATTTAAAATACATAAAAATAAAGCGTTTTAAGCTCTTTTTAAAAAAAAGAAGTATAAATAGATGTGATTTACCCTAAAAAGAGAAAAAAAGTGTCTAAAAATAAAAATTAATTGTTTTTAAGAATATAAATATGTGAAGAATACTCACCTGATCGCTTTGCTTTAAAATTAGAACGCAATCCAATCATAAAAGCTTTAAAAAAATTCATTTTACTGTTTTTATATTTTTCAGATAAAAGTGAAACATAAAAAGAATCAAACTTCATAGGAAGTGTTTTATTCAGAATTAAATTTTGTTCTTTAAAAAGTTTTTGAATAGACATTTTTGAAAAATGCCACAAGTGTCTTGGCACATCATAGGCTGCCCAAAAAGAGTTATACAGCTTTGCATCATATGACTTAAAATTTGGTACTGCTATAATTACAAATCCATTTGGTTTCAAAAGGCGTTTTAATTCTTTGATTTGAAGTTGCAAGTCTGGTATATGTTCTAGAACATGCCACATTGTAATAACATCAAAACTTTTTGAATTCAAATTCACCGTTTCTGGTTTTAAATCAATTCCTTTTTGCTTTGCTAATTCTTTTGCTTGACTATTTGGTTCTACTCCTTCGATTCTCCAACCTTTATTTTTTGCAACACTCAAAAAATCACCCGTTCCTGCACCAATATCTAAAAGTGTACCAGGTTGCTGATTTAACGTAGAAATAAGTTTAACCTTTTTGTTTAAAGAATGCGTTTTGACTACATGGTATAATTTTTCAAAAAGAGATCGTTTTGCATCTGTATGAGAAATATAATCTTCACTCTCGTAATATTTACCTAATTCATTTTCATCAGGTTTTGGAGAAGTAACTAACATATCATACTCTTTATCATAAAGCAACTGAAACTTTTCTCCAGAAACCGTATGATCTTTACATTCGATAAAAAAATCCAAAGTTTTTTGTTTATTCATTTATGTAGCTAGAAAAATTTAAAATAACGGTTCTATGTTTATGTTGTTTTTAATATCAATTAAGAACGACCGGGTTTTATTATAAAATAATGATTTTGTAGAAAGGCAATTGTAGCCACTAGCATCTACAATGATAATTTTTACAAAAGTTTCAGCTTTTCCTATATCATTTTCATAATTTTCATCATCAATCA
>CAKMZM010000189.1 GCA_929200365.1 uncultured Flavobacteriaceae bacterium
CTCATAATAGTTGTATGTTTCAAGTCTCCCGAAACTGTCATAAATCAAAAAAATTGGTATGCATTGAATAATGAGATATGTTGTAATTTAACGAAGTAAAAATAATTATAATTTGTGCTAAACACAAAAAATTCAATTTATAAAAATAGCCTTATGACAACAGTAATTCAAATAGGATTAGGTCCTTTAGGACAGCAAATAGGTAGATATATAACCGATAAAAATGAAATAAAAACAGTAGCTGCAATTGATATCAATAACGATTTAAAAGGTCGAGATTTTGGAGAGTTAATTAGTGAAAAACCTTCTGGTGTATTGATTCAAAATACTATTGAAGAAGCCTTGCAAAACCTTCCAAAAAAACCCGATGCAGCTATACTTACTACTGTATCTAGTATTCAAAAATTAGAGTCCCAAATAGAAAATATAGCAAAACACGGCATTCCTATTGTGTCTACCTGTGAAGAATTGTCTTATCCATGGGAAGAAAACCCAGAATCAAGCAATAGAATTGATACGATTTGCAAAAAATATAATATAGCTTGTATAGGAACAGGAGTAAATCCAGGATTCTTAATGGACTACCTTCCATCGGTATTGAGTTCGGTATGCAAAGATGTAGAGAGTATTGTCGTAGAACGTTTTCAGGATGCCACACCACGCAGAATCCCCTTTCAACAAAAGATTGGAGCTGGCCTTGATCTTAAGGCGTTCAAAGCCAAAGAGCTGACAGGTACATTAAGACATGTTGGATTAAAAGAATCTGTTTATTTTCTAGCAAATAGTATTGGTTTTAAGTTAGACAATGTTACCGAAGACTTGCAACCAGTAATAGCTGAAGACCTTATAAATGTTCCATCGATGGATATTAAAAAAGGAGATGCCCGAGGTGTAGAACAAATATCTCACGGATATATCAACGGAGATTGTAAAATTAAAATGCATTTTAAAGCAGCTATCGGAGAGCCTAGATCTTTTGACAGAGTAACCATAAAAGGCGTGCCTTCATTTGTTTCAGAAATAGATACAGGTGTAAATGGTGATATTGCAACTTGCGCAATTACTATTAATAGTGTTAAAAGTATTTTAAAAGCATCTTCAGGTTTACATACAATGGCAACAATACCAGTTCCAGGATACATCAATTAATATAATATCACAATATTTAAGAATTAATTAGATGAGTAATTATCCTGAAAAAGTATACCTAAATAATGAAATTTTAGACTGTAAAAACGCTAAAGTATCTGTATTTGATAGAGGTTTTTTATTTGGAGATGGAATCTATGAAGTGATGGCTAAGGTAAATGGTCGGTTTTTTCACGGAAAAAAACATTTAGATCGTTTGGCAGAATGCCTTCGAAAGATTCATATCGATTTTGATATGGTAACACTTCCCGATAAAATAAATGAACTACTTAAAGCTTCTGATTTAGATAAAGAAGATTGTCTTATTTATATTCAGGTTACCAGAGGAGTTGCACCTAGAAAACACAGTTTTCCAGTCGATATACAACCTACATTTATGATGTATGCATCGCCTTTTAAATTGCCAGAGATTAATAAAAACAATATCCGTATTTCAACTTTAACAGATTATCGATGGCATCGTTGTGATATTAAAATGATCTCTTTATTAGGTAATGTAATGGCTAATAACCAAGCTTTTAAGCAAGAGGCTCACGAAGCAGTATTTGTTAGGAATGGTAGCATAACAGAAGGCTCACATAGTAATATCTTTTTTGTAAAAGATAGGATTGTATATACGCATCCAGCTAATGAACATATTCTTAATGGGATTACCCGACAAATAACTATTCAGTTGTGTAAAGATCTTGATATAGAAATCAAGGAAGAAGCTATTCTGAAAAAAGATATTATATATATGGATGAAGCCTTTTTGACAGGTACAACAACGCAGGTAGCCTCTATCAAAAAAATAGATGACTATCAGTTTTATACTCATGACAACACAGGTTTCATTACAAGAAAACTTCAAGAAGCATTTCTGACTTTGAAAAGATAATTATAAAGAGATTATCAAATAATAATTTAAAACTAAACACATTATTCTATGAGTAACAAATATATTTTTTCTTTATTTTTGATAATCAGTATGTTATGTGGGTGCGGTCAGGTGCAGATATATGATGTCATTATTTTAAATGGAAATGTTTATGATGGTTCTGGAGTAACATCTACTGTTACAGACATTGCTATAAAAGATTCAGTGATTGTAAAGATCGGAAACCTTGCTAATGCCAAGGCAGCACATATTATCAATGCCAAAGGAATGGCAGTTGCACCTGGATTTATTGATATGCATGCACATCTGGAGCCAATTCTTAAACTCTCTAATTGTGAAAGCCATATAAAACAAGGAGTTACTACTGCTTTAGGAGGTCCAGACGGATCTAGCCCGTGGCCTTTTGGTAATTATCTAGATACCTTGAAGCAAGTTGGGGTTGGTATGAATGTCGCTTATTTGATTGGTCATAATACGGTAAGAGAAAATGTGATGAAACTAGAAAACAGAACTCCCACCGAAGAAGAGCTAACAAGTATGAAAACCCAAATACAACAGGCCATGCAAGAAGGAGCTTATGGAATTTCTACTGGTTTAAAGTATTTGCCAGGAACTTTTTCAAAAGTAGAAGAGGTGATAGAATTATCAAAAGTAGCTTCAAATCATGGAGGCATATATACCTCACATTTAAGAGAAGAAGGATTGGGGGTATTTGATGCAGTTAAAGAAGCGATTGTTATTTCTGAAAAAGCAGACATACCAGTAATACTAACACATCATAAAGTAATTGGTAAACCCATGTGGGGGAAAAGTACTAAAACATTGGCCATGGTAGATTCTGCCAGGGCAGCAGGTCTCGATATCAAAATGGATCAATACCCATACAATGCCAGTTATACTGGTATATCTATACTAATCCCTAGCTGGGCAAGGGCTGGAGGTAACAAAGCATTCAAAGAGAGAGTATCAGACCCTGTACTGCGAGATAGCATAAAATCAGGAATAATTTTTAATATTTTGAATGATCGAGGAGGGGGCGACTTAAACAGAGTACAATTTGCCAAAGTAAAGTGGATGCCTGAACTCGAAGGAAAAACCCTGAAACACTGGTGTGAACAAAAAGGATTAAAACCAACAGCAGAAAACGGTGCAGATTTGGTCATCGAAGCCCAGGTAAATGGTGGTGCCTCATGCGTTTATCATGCTATGGATGAAGGCGATGTAGAACGCATCATGAAACACCCACAAACCATGATTGCTTCAGATGGAAGGTTGGTAAAACCAGGAATGGGACACCCACATCCGCGATGGTATGGCACTTTTCCCAGAGTACTTGGGTACTATGCCCGTGAAAAAGGAACAATTTCATTATCAGAAGCTATTTATAAAATGACAAAACTTCCAGCAACTACTCTTGGTTTAAATGACAGAGGACTCATCAAAGAAAAAATGAAAGCCGATATAGTAATTTTCAACCCTGAAACAATTATAGACAAAGCAACATTTGAAAAACCGCATCAGTATCCAGAAGGAATCTCTTATGTAATCATCAATGGGCAACTCTCAATTGATGGTGGAGTATTTCAAAATGTAAAAGCTGGAGAAGTATTAAGAAAACAAAAAAATAACTAACAAACCTTAATTCAATGATAAAAATGAAATCTTTATATACATCCTTGTATATCACTCTCTTTGTTTTAGGAGGTTCTTTTCATTCTTTGGCGCAGAGTCAAGTAAAGCATTTTCCAGAGAAACATTGGGATTATATAAAAAATGTAAGTACTTATGGGTATACTATGGAAGGTCTTAAAAAAGCCAAAACGTATGCCGATAGTATCAATACCGAAGCCGTTATTATTGTTGTTAACGGTAAAATATTATACGAATGGGGAAGTGTTGACCAAAAATACAATACTCATTCTATAAGAAAAAGCTTTTTAAGTGCCTTATATGGCAACTATGTACAAAAAGGAATCATTAATATAGACCTTACTATGGAAGAGTTAGGAGTTGATGATAATCCTCCACTATCCGAAGAAGAAAAAGAAGCAACCATACGCGATTGCCTAAAAGCCAGATCTGGTATATATCACCCAGCATTGTATGAATCAAAAGGAATGAAAGCCCTTAAACCCGAGCGGTATAGCGAAAAAGCAGGGATACATTGGTATTACAATAATTGGGACTTTAATGCTACTGGTACCATTTTTACCAAACTTACAGGAAAAGATATTTTTGAAGCCATAAAAACAGAAATTGCAGATCCCATACAAATGGAAGATTATACTCCTCAAGACGGTAATTATGTTTCAGGAGAAGAATCCATTCACCGTGCCTATCCTTTTAGAGTAACAGCTAGAGATTTAGCTCGTTTTGGATTACTAATGCTCAACAACGGAAAATGGAAAAACAAACAATTAATTCCTGAAACATGGGTAAAAGAAAGTACCTCATACCATTCAGATGCTACTTTATACTCTAGTGATGGTTATGGATATATGTGGTGGGTAGCCAAAGATTATAACAAGTTTCCACATCTTCCAGGAGTTACCTTAAAAGAAGGAACTTATTCTGCACGTGGATCAGGAGGGCATTATGTTTTAGTTATTCCAGAATATAATATGGTTCTTGTACATCGTGTAAATACAGATAAACAAAACAATCGGGTTAGTAAAAAAGAATTTGGAAAACTAGTAAAGCTTATTTTAGCATCACACCAATAATTAAATATTAACAATAATGAGAAGTTCTTATAGCTATATATTGCATAAAGCAATGACTCAATGGAGACAAAAATCAATAGTATTAGCAGTTACTGTATGTCTTTGCTTTCAGTCCTATAGTCAACTAACAACTTCTCAGTATCAAAAGATTGATGAAATATTTAGTCAATGGAATGTTGCGAATCACCCTGGAGGAGCAATTGGAATTATGAAAGATGGTAAACAGGTGTTTTCAAAAGCTTATGGATTGGCCAGTTTGGAATATTTAGTGCCCAATTCTACGGAAACCTTATTTAATGTAGCCTCAGTTTCTAAACAATTTACTGCTATGGGTATAGTGTTGTTGCATCTTCAGGGCAAACTTTCTATTGATGACCCCATTAAAAAATATATGCCAGAATTGCCAGATTTTTCAGAAAAAATTACCATCAGGCAAATGCTGCATCACACCAGCGGATTGAGAAGCCTTCATACTTTGTTTGCTTTGGCAGGATGGAGAGGTGATGACTTCAGAACCAATGAAGATCTCTATCGAATTATGAAGGATCAACGTGACCTGAATTTTCCACCAGGAAGCGAATACATGTATTGCAATACAGGGTATATGTATATGGCAAAAATTATTGAAGAAGTAACTGAAGAAAAGTTTACTGATTGGATGAAAAAATCAATTTTTGAACCTTTAGGAATGAACCATACGTATATAGAGGATAAGTATAACAGGGTAGTTCCTAACAATGCAACTTCTTACTATACCAGAAAAAAAGGTTTCGACAGAGCTGTTGAATATTGGGGGTATGTTGGCTCGGGAAATATGCACTCAACCTCTCAGAACTTACTAACCTGGCTGGAAAACTTTTCAGTCCCGAAACCTGGGTGGGAAAAGGCTTTTCAGATGATGCTTACGCTTACACCTCTCAGTAACGGGACATATAATGATTATGCTTTTGGAGTTCGAGTTGATTCTTTAAAAGGCATCAAACGCATTCAGCATGGAGGCTCAATAGGCGGCTATCGATCATTTATTGGTACCTACCCAGATGAAAGGTTAAGTATTGCTATTATTACAAATTTTTCAACAGCATCACCGAATAGTATAGCAGATAAAATTGCTAAAATCTTGTTGAAAGATGCCATAAAAAAAAGAGAAAATAGTAAAAAAGTAACACCAGAAACTATAAAACTTTCCCCTGAAACCTTGCAAAACTATGTGGGTTTGTATTGGAACGATAAAACCAACGTGAGCCGAAAAATCTATGTAAAAAATGATACATTACGATATGAGCGTTCTGAAAATAATGAGACACCACTGCTTCCGATAAAGAAGAATGAATTTCAATTATCTGGAAGACCTGTGAAAGTTCGATTTGGACAGGGTAGAAAAGAAGAGAGAACAATGACAATAGTGACCAATAATAGCTCTTCAACGGTTTTTAACGCATTCCAGCCTGTCTCTGCTCTTTACTTAAAAAAAATACAGCAATCAATTGTAGGTGAGTATTTTAGTCCAGAACTAAAAACCAGTTATTATATTTCAACAGATGGCAAAAAAATCATTGGAAACCATATCAGACATGGAAATTTTGAAATGAAAATAATAAAAAAAGATGTGTTAAGAGGAAATAGCGCTTTTCAAATTGTTAAATTGAAACGAAATCAGAAAGGAAATGTAATTGGTGTTTTTGTTTCTAATAGCAGAGTTAGAAACCTTTGGTTTGAAAAACGCAAATAAATTGAGTATCATTTTAAAAAATAAGAAATTAATTCTGAGCTTATGATAATGTTTTTTAGTTAAAATATGAGATATTAAGTAGTTAATATGATATTATAAAA
>CAKMZM010000190.1 GCA_929200365.1 uncultured Flavobacteriaceae bacterium
ATAAATATAGTTTAGATTACCATCTGTTATAAATTATTCTCAAAGAAAATAATTAATAGTATTTAAAACCCAAGTAATATTACAATATTACTATCTTTGTAATGTGAAAATTTTAGCATTCATATTATCAGCATATTTTCTGGCACTCAATTTTATGCCCTGTAATGATAGTATACCTATTACAGATGATTCTCAAATTGAAGATTTTGCAAATTCTTGTGAAAATCATGATCATAGTAGTGTAGAAAATGATTTATGTTCTCCTTTCTGTCAATGTCATTGTTGTCATATTCATGTAATTGATCTCAATATCGATTCATACCAGTTAATATCTCCAGAAATTTCCACAGAATTATTTGCCCATTTTGATAGTGTAGGCAAAGAAATCTCTAGTACACCATTCCAACCACCTCAGGTTTAATTTAGTTACATAGGATAAGTATGTCCTGTTATTTCTTTTGAAAAGAAAGCAACATCTCATCTATTTAACATCGAGAAATTCTGTTTAATCGAATTGAATCGATATGTCTAACTGAATGAACTCCTTTGAACTTTTTGTTTTAATCGAAAAGTTAAGATTTTTTGCCATAATGAAGCAGCATAGCCATAGTTACATTCAACTCATCATGAGTAAGTGATTTTTAAGCCGATGGGCTTAGTTTTTATGCTATAATGAAGCTAATTTTTTGGCATAGCCATAGCTACGTTGAAAAAACGTAGCAAAATTAGTGTACATAAAGAAAATTTTCAGCAAAAAGTAAAAGTTCAAAAGGAATTCAATTAAAACTATTATATGCTTAATACAATAATAAGGTATTCCATAACTCATAAATTAATTATTGGATTACTAACATTAGCATTGATTATTTTAGGAATATATTCATTAAAACAGCTGCCAGTAGATGCTGTTCCCGATATTACAAATAATCAAGTACAGGTGATTACTTCTTCTCCAACATTAGCATCACCAGAAATAGAGCGGTTAATTACTTTTCCCGTAGAAATTACAATGGCTACTATTCCCGAAATTGAGGAAATACGTTCGTTTTCACGTTTTGGATTATCAGTAGTAACCATTGTTTTTGAAGAAAACGTAGACGTGTATTGGGCAAGACAACAAGTTAGTGAACGTCTTGTCGAAGCACAATCCCAAATTCCTGAAAATATAGGAAAACCAGGTATAGCTCCTTTGACTACTGGTCTGGGAGAAATTTACCAATATGTTATTACTACAAAATCAGGTTACGAAGACCAATATGATGCAACAGAATTAAGAACTATTCAGGATTGGATTATAAAACGTCAACTATTAGGTACACCAGGGGTGGCAGGTGTAAGTAGTTTTGGAGGGTATCTGAAACAGTACGAAATTGCCATACGCCCCGAACGATTAAATGCTATGAATATATCTATTTCTGAAATATTTAATGCATTAGAAACTAATAATCAAAATACAGGGGGTGCGTATATAGAGAAAAATGATAGAGCCCTATTTATACGAAGTGAAGGATTAATAGGAACTATAGAGGATATAAAAAACATTCTCATCAAACAAACATCTGATGGGATACCAGTTTTAATTAGTGATGTAGCTAAAGTACAAATTGGAAAAGCCATTCGTTATGGTGCTACCACTCGTAATGGAGAGGGAGAAGTAGTAAGTGCTATTGTAATGATGCTTAAAGGAGCAAATTCTGCAGAGGTAATTAAAAATGTGAAAGATAAAATAGCATCTATTACCAAAACGCTTCCAGAAGGAGTAATGATCGAACCTTTTCTAGATCGGACTAAATTGGTGAATAATGCAATTGGTACAGTAACTACCAATCTCATAGAAGGTGCATTGATTGTCATTTTTATCCTATTATTATTACTAGGCAATTGGCGTGCAGGACTTATTACAGCATCAGTAATACCATTGTCACTTTTGTTTGCCTTTAGTATGATGCATTTTTTTGATGTTTCTGCAAATCTGATGAGCCTTGGAGCAATTGATTTTGGCTTGATAGTAGATGGAGCAGTAATTATTGTAGAAGCCACTTTGTTTCATCTGGGAGCTTTAAAACTTAACAAAAGGTTGACACAAAAAGAGATGGATGAAGAAGTGTATAAGTCTACTAGTAAAATCAGAAACTCAGCTGCTTTTGGTGAAATCATTATTCTTATCGTGTACTTACCTATTTTGGCTTTGGTAGGAACAGAAGGAAAAATGTTTAGCCCAATGGCACAAACTGTTGGTTTTGCTATCCTAGGAGCATTCATATTATCGCTAACTTATGTTCCTATGATGTCTGCATTGGTATTGAGTAAAAAAGGAGTGTATAAAAAGAATATTTCTGATAAAATTATGAATTTCTTCTACAAGCTATATGAACCTATAATTAAATGGTCTATGCGTAGTAGAATATTTATTTTGGCAATCACATCAGGACTATTCATAATAGCATATTTTGTCTTTAATAGTCTTGGAGGAGAATTTATCCCAATACTGGAAGAAGGAGATTTTGCCGTAGAAACCAGAGTGCTTACAGGAAGTTCTCTATCTAATACCATAAAAGGAACAACCAAAGCAGAGAAAATACTACTCGATCAGTTTCCAGAAGTATTACAGGTAGTTTCAAAAATAGGTTCAGGAGAAATACCTACAGATCCTATGCCTGTAGAAGCTGCAGATATGATGATCATCCTTAAAGATAAATCAAAATGGGTATCAGCTTCTAATCGTTCAGAATTAGCTAATAAAATGACAGAAGCTTTAGAAGTGATACCAGGAGTCGCTTTTGGTTTTCAACAACCTATACAGATGCGATTTAATGAACTAATGACGGGGGTACGCCAGGATGTAGCCATAAAAATATATGGAGAAGATTTAGCTCGACTTTCTTCTTATGCCAATCAGATTGGTAAAATTGCCAGAAAAGTTAAAGGAGCAGTCGATGTTTATGTTGAAGAAGTAACGGGAGTACCACAAATTGTGATAGATTATAACAGAGCACAATTAGCAAAATATGGTTTAGATATTAAAAAAGTAAATACTACAATTCAGGCAGCTTTTGCAGGAGCATCTACAGGGTTGATTTATGAAGGAGAGAAACGTTTTGATTTGGTAGTACGTTTGGATAATAGTAACAGAACAAGTATTGCAGATGTTCAGAATCTATATATCAATGGACAAAATGGAGAACAAATTCCATTGCAACAACTGGCAAAAGTATCAATTAAAGATGGTCCCTATCAAATACAACGAGATAACACGAGAAGAAGAATTATCGTTGCTTTCAATGTTCGGGATCGGGATGTAGAAAGCGTGGTAGAAGAAATCAGCAATAAAATTGATCATCAGGTAAATTTTGCACCAGGATACACCGTTACTTATGGAGGTCAATTTGAAAATCTGGTCAAAGCCAAGCAACGTCTGGCGATAGCAGTTCCTTTGGCATTATTGCTTATTTTTATCTTATTGTACTTTACTTTCGGTTCTTTAAAACAAGGAGTTTTGATATTTACAGCGATTCCTCTTTCTGCCATCGGAGGTGTCTTTGCTCTTTGGCTTCGGGATTTACCATTTAGTATTTCTGCGGGTGTTGGTTTTATTGCCTTGTTTGGTGTAGCAGTATTAAACGGAATTGTACTTATTGCAGAATTTAACCGATTAAAACAAGAAGGTATTACCGATATTTTTGAGCGAATTTCTAAAGGAACCAAGACTCGATTACGACCTGTAATTATGACCGCAACTGTTGCCTCATTAGGGTTTTTACCAATGGCAATCTCTCAAACTTCGGGAGCAGAGGTACAACGACCTCTTGCAACAGTAGTTATCGGAGGATTAATTACCGCCACTTTTTTAACTCTGGTGGTATTACCTATTCTCTATTATTATTTTGAAAAAGGAATACAAATGAAACCAAAAACATCAATACTTTCATTAGTGTTACTTCTTGGAGTAGTAGGAAATATGACAGAGACAAATGCACAAAACAGTAAAATAAAAACCATATATCAAAACCTTGAAGAAGCAATAGATGCAGCATTAAAAAACAATCCGAATTTAAAAGTTGCTGCATTTCAAACCGAACAGAAACATGCCTTAAAAGGAAACAGTATTAACCTCCCAAAAACTCATTTTAATCTGGAATATGGACAAACCAATAGCGATTTTGATAACGATACTCGTTTTAGTATTAGTCAGACATTTGCTTTTCCTACGCTCTATACCAATCAAAATAAATTAGCAAAAGCAACTATAAAATCTGGCGAGTTGAATCAGGAAGTGATTCAAAATGAAATGATAACAGAATTAAAAGCAATATATTATCAATTATGGTTTCTAAAGAGCAAACAAAAATTGCTTCAAAAACAAGACAGTATTTATCAACGATTTGCCTATGTCGCAAACCTGCGATTTAAAACAGGCGAAAGTAATGCATTAGAACAAGCAACAGCCAATGCAGAAGTTGCAGATTTGCAAATTAAAATACAGGAGAATAATGCAACAATACAACAATATCGATTGTTTATGCAAAAATTGGTGAATTCTGAAAACGATGTTGATATTGCCGTAACAGATTTAAAAATGAAATTAAACCTGTTGCCTGTGCACCAAAACATTACAGTAATAGAGAAAAATCCCGTACTATCTTTTTATAAAGAACAACTAACTATTGCAGATATTAAGAAATCGGTTGAGGTATCAAATATGCTTCCAGATATCACATTAGGATATTTTAATCAATCTTTTAATGGATCTGGACAAACCGTAAATGGATCTGATGTGGTTTTTGATTCTGAAGATAGATTTATAGGAGTACAGCTAGGTTTGGCTATTCCTATTTGGAGCAAACCACATACAGCAAAAATAAAAGCTGCCAAAATTCATCAAAAAGAAAGCCAAGCACAGTTAGACGTAATTGAAAATGAAGTGAGTACCCGATTGAATTTACTTCTGGGACAGTTAGAAAAAAATCAAAAAAACGTGTTGTATTATCAACAAAATGCAATTCAGCAATCAAAACTATTATTAAAACACTCTCAGCGTAGTTTTACAGAAGGAGCTATTGGATATATAGAATATGTACAGGGACTTAATCGGGCATTAGAAATTCAAACCACATATTTAGAACTCATAAATACATATAACCAAACTCTTATCAAAATTGAAAGTATAAATGCAATTCAATAAAAATGAAAACAAACATATATAAATTAATAGCCATATTCATACTTCTGCATAGTATTGGATGTAATAATAAACTTGCTGTAACTTCTGAAGAAGAACATGAAGATCATAATGAAGAGCATATAGAGTTAACAAGTGAACAAATGATGCAAACTCAAATAGAAATAGGCAAAGCTCAGAAACGCAAAATAGGAAATGAATTAAGTGTAAATGGGATGATCGATGTACCCCCGCAAAGTAATCTTTCTATTACAGTTCCTTATGGTGGTTTTTTAAAATTTACCAATATGCTTCCTGGCACACGATTAAAAAAAGGACAACTTGTAGCACGAGTAGAGAATCCCGAATTTATAGAATTTCAAAGAGATTATCTGGAAGCGATTGCAAAAAATGAATATTTGAAAGCAGATTATGAACGTCAGGAAATACTAAATAAAGAAAATGTTTCTTCGACAAAAGTATTTCAAAAAGCAAAAAGTGATTATTTGATTAATAAGGCAAATATTAAAGCTTTAGAAAGTAAATTAAAAATGGTGGGTATAACCCCTTCTAATGTAATTGACAAAAAAGTATCGTCAACAGTAAATGTATATTCTCCTATTAATGGAGTGGTGAGAGAAGTATATATAAATACAGGAAAATATTTTGGATCAAAAGATGTACTGATGGATATTACTAATGCCGAAGATTTGCATGTCGAACTTAAAGTGTATGAAGATGATATTCCATTAATAAAAAATGAACAACGTATTCGTTTTCGCTTAGCAAATGAGCCAGATAAATGGAGACAGGCAGAGGTTTTTTTAATAGGCAATAATGTAAGTGATGATAGATCTATAACGATTCATGGGCATTTAAAAGAGAAAAACCAAGAACTGCTTCCAGGAATGTTTGTAAATGCAAAAATTGAAATCGACGCTCAAGAAGTATATACAGTGCCAGAAGAGGCTATAGTACGTTTTGATGGAAATTACTATGTTTTTGAAGCAAAAGAAAAAAGAAGTAAGACAGAAAAAATGATTACAGATTTTGAAATGATACCTATTACAAAAGGAACTGAAGAAGAAGGATTTGTAGCAATTTCTTTAAAGAATAAAAACAAAAATATTAGTACAATTCAATTAGTAATAAAAGATGCTTTTACCATATTGGCAAAGGCAAAAAATAGTGAAGAAGCAGGACACCACGGGCATTAACAATCAACACCTTTGATTTTTTTTTGAATCAAAGGTGTTGTTATAATAGTATTCAGACAAGGTTAAATTTACACTTCCATTTTATTTTTTAGTGATGTTAATCATGATCCTGGAGCATCTGGTATAATCTGTGGAGCATCTATATAATATGGACCA
>CAKMZM010000191.1 GCA_929200365.1 uncultured Flavobacteriaceae bacterium
TCATTAGTGATTTCATTACTCCCAATATTATCTTTTGTAATATAAGTAGGAGGGATTATTACATAATCAGATAAATTATCAAAGTCAATATTAAAATATAAAGAAAAATCAAAATAAGAGGTTATCGAGGTAATATCTGTAATGGTATTATTATCAATTTCCTGATTTGATGTATTATCATTAGAACAAGCATAACAGACTAATAAAACAGATAGTAAAATTTTTTTTTTCATGAAATTGGGGGCTTTAAATTTATATTATGAAGTGGTTTAAACCACTTCTATGACCACATTTTATAGAAAAGGTTTAATTAGAGTATAAGTTTTTAGACTATTTTATATTGATTACCTTTTTTTTTATTTAAAACCAGTCTAATTAAATGCATCAAATGGCTGCATACCAAATAATCAACAAAAATCACTATAGATTTGTTAATTACTTTGTAGAAAGGCTGTTTTAATTTTGTAAGTGAAACCTTATATTAGCGGGCATTCTACCCTATATTTATGAGCAAAGAAACCAAATATACCGAAGATAATATACGATCCCTCGACTGGAAAGAACATATACGTATGCGACCTGGAATGTATATCGGGAAACTAGGTGATGGCTCTTCTGCAGATGATGGTATCTATATTTTAGTAAAAGAAGTGCTAGACAATTCTATTGATGAATATGTAATGGGAGCTGGCAAGACGATCGAGATTTCTATACAAGGAGAAAAAGTAGTTGTTAGAGACTATGGTCGTGGGATTCCATTAGGTAAGGTGGTAGATGTAGTTTCTAAAATGAATACCGGGGGTAAATATGATTCTAGAGCATTTAAAAAATCTGTAGGACTAAATGGTGTAGGTACCAAAGCGGTTAACGCATTATCCACATTCTTTAGAGTAGAGTCTACACGAGATGGTAAATCAGCTTCGGCAGAATTCGAAAAAGGAAACCTCACCAATCAGGAAACATTAGAAGAAACTTCTCGTAGAAGAGGAACTAAAGTATCTTTTATACCAGATGATACCATATTTAAGCATTATAAATACCGTGCAGAGTATGTAGCCAAAATGCTTAAAAACTATGTGTATCTTAATCCTGGTTTGACAATTATCTTTAATGGAGAGAAATATTTTTCAGAAAATGGATTAAAAGATTTACTTTCTGATACCATAAATAAAGAGGATCGATTATATGATATTGTTCATCTCAAGGGTGATGATATAGAAATAGCGATTACACATAGCAAAACACAATATAGTGAGGAGTACCATTCTTTTGTAAATGGCCAGCATACAACACAGGGAGGGACACATCAGGCGGCATTTAGAGAGGCTGTAGTAAAAACAATTAGAGAATTTTATGGTAAGAATTATGAAGCCAGTGATATTCGAAAATCGATTGTATCTGCGATAAGTATAAAAGTGATGGAGCCTGTTTTTGAAAGTCAGACCAAGACCAAATTGGGTTCTACAGAAATGGGAGGAGATTTACCAACGGTTCGAACTTATATTAATGATTTTGTAAAAACTAAATTAGATAATTTTCTTCATAAAAATTCTATTACTGCAGAAAGCTTGCAACGAAAAATACTACAGGCAGAGCGAGAACGTAAAGATTTATCAGGAATACGAAAACTAGCAAGAGAACGTGCAAAAAAAGCCAGTCTACATAATAAAAAATTAAGAGATTGCCGTGTTCATCTTACCGATAGTAAGAAAGATCGTAACCTCGAAAGCACACTGTTTATTACCGAGGGAGATTCTGCAAGTGGATCTATAACCAAATCCAGAGATGTAAATACTCAGGCTGTTTTTAGCTTACGCGGAAAACCGTTGAATAGCTATAACATGAGTAAAAAGATTGTATATGAAAATGAAGAATTCAATCTATTACAAGCAGCATTAAATATTGAAGAATCTTTAGAAGGTTTAAGATACAACAATATTGTAATTGCTACCGATGCCGATGTAGATGGGATGCACATACGATTATTACTAATTACTTTCTTTCTTCAATTCTTTCCAGAGGTTATAAAAGAAGGACATTTATATATATTACAAACTCCACTATTTAGAGTACGTAATAAAAAAGAAACCATTTATTGCTACTCAGAACAAGAAAGAAGAGATGCGATAGCAAAATTATCGGGTAAACCAGAAATTACAAGATTTAAGGGATTAGGAGAGATTTCTCCAGACGAGTTTGTACATTTTATAGGGGATGATATACGTTTAGATCCGGTAATGCTCGATAAAGAAAAATCAATTGAAGAATTGTTGTCTTTTTATATGGGAAAAAATACTCCGCAAAGACAAGAATTTATTATTGATAATTTAAAAGTAGAACTGGATACAATAGAGGAAGAGGAGTTTTAAATAGTATATTGAAATGGAAAAAATTACAATTAAAGTACATAAGAAGGAAAAACTGTATTATAATTTAATGATTATGTTTACCATAATCTTTTGTGTCCCGGGACTTCTTTTTTTACCATATCTTTTATTAATAGGATTTGTTATATTGATAAGCACAGGACTTTTTATAGGTTATATTAAAGGAAGTGGAGTAAGAGTTAGCAAAGATCAATTTTCTGATTTACATGAGATTGTGATCAGTCAATGTGAAAAATTATCAATAAAAAATGTTCCCGAAGTTTATATTTTAGAATCCGGAGGGTTGCTAAATGCAATGGCTACAAAGTTTGTCGGAGCTAATTATCTCATAATATACAGTGATTTGTATGAAGTGATAATGGATGGTAGAAAAGATATTGTAGAATTCATTATCGCTCATGAACTATGTCATGTAAAGCGAAACCATGTATATAAAAAAATGTATGTTTTTCCCTCTTTAATTGTTCCGTTTTTGGCTCATGCATATTCCAGGGCATGTGAATATACATGTGATAGTGTTGGGTATACTCTAAGCCCCAGAGGAGCTATAGATGGGATTAAACTCTTAGCTTCAGGGAAACGTTTGTATACTAAAATGGATACTGCGGCATATACAAAACAAATAGCGATGACTAATAGTTTTTGGATTTGGTTTTCAGAAAAATTGTCTACACACCCACATTTATCAAAAAGAATAACTCCTGAAATGCAACGTGCTAGTTTCAACTCGTTCCGGTATTCAGATGGTAAAAAAAGCGTAATTAATGCCACGCAATCAAAAACAGAAGTAGAACAAACAACTCCTGAAACTAAGGAAATAGAAGCAGAAGATAAAAATAAAGGCGATGATCATCAGCGATTTATGCCTAAGCTTTAATGTAAATTATAGTAGGATTACATGTCAGAAGAAAACGAAGAATTACATCACGATTTAAGTCCCCAGGATCATCAGCCACAAGAGGTGATTACCAAGGTAACAGGAATGTACAAAGATTGGTTTCTGGATTACGCATCATATGTAATCTTGGAACGGGCTGTACCAGCGATTGAAGATGGTCTAAAACCTGTACAACGTCGTATTCTTCATTCTATGAAGGATCTTGACGATGGTCGATATAATAAGGTAGCCAATATTGTAGGGCATACAATGCAATATCATCCCCATGGAGATGCCAGTATATCTGATGCAATGGTACAGGTAGGACAAAAGGAGTTACTGATCGATATGCAAGGAAACTGGGGTAATATTCTTACTGGGGATAGAGCAGCAGCATCGAGATATATAGAAGCCCGATTGTCTAAATTTGCGCTAGATGTAGTATATAACCCCAAAGTAACCGAATGGCAATTATCTTATGATGGAAGAAAAAAAGAGCCTATTAATCTTCCAGTTAAATTTCCTCTTTTATTAGCACAAGGCGCAGAAGGAATAGCTGTTGGATTAAGTACCAAGATTCTTCCACATAACTTTATTGAATTAATAGATGCCTCTATAAAACATTTACAAGGGAAACGATTTACGATTTTACCTGATTTTCCTACATCTGGTATTGCAGATTTCACGAATTATAATGATGGTAATCGAGGAGGTAAGGTAAGAGTACGTGCAGAAATATCTCAATATGACAAAAATACTTTGGTCATAAATGAAATACCGTTTTCAACAACAACAACTTCTTTAATAGATTCTATTCTTAAAGCTAATGAAAAAGGAAAGATAAAAGTTAAGAAAATAGAAGATAATACCGCTGCCGAAGTAGAAATACTGGTACATTTACCATCTGGAATTTCCCCAGATAAAACGATCGATGCTTTATACGCATTTACCAATTGTGAAATATCTATTTCACCTCTTGGTTGTATTATAGAAGATAATAAGCCAAATTTTATTGGAGTTTCAGAAATGTTACGTCGTTCTACAGATCATACTGTAGAATTATTGAAAAAAGAACTCGAAATTCAATTAGACGAGTTACAGGAACATTGGCATTTTGCTTCATTAGAAAGAATTTTTATAGAGAATCGTATCTATCGTGATATCGAAGAAGTAGATACCTGGAAAGGGGTTATTGAAGCAATCGATAAAGGATTACAACCTCATGTCAAACACCTGAAACGAGCAGTTACCGAAGAAGATATAGTGCGTTTAACAGAAATTAGAATTAAACGTATTTCTAAATTTGATATAGATAAAGCACAACAAAAAATAGAAGCACTAGAGGATGAAATAGCTAAGGTAAAACATAATCTAGAACATCTTATTGAGTTTGCGATAGATTATTTTAAAAGGCTAAAAACTACATACGGTAAAGGGAAAGAGCGCAAAACCGAAATCAAAATCTTTGATGATATCGAAGCTACCAAGGTAGTAATTCGAAATACTAAGCTATATGTAAACCGAGAAGAAGGATTTATAGGAACTTCACTTCGTAAAGATGAATATGTAGCAGATTGTTCTGATATTGATGATATTATCTGTTTTACAGGAGAAGGAAAATTGATGATCACCAAAGTTGGATCAAAGACTTTTATTGGTAAAAATATAATTCATGTTGCTGTCTTTAAGAAAAAAGATAAGCGTACTATCTATAATTTGATATATCAGGACGGTAGAGGAGGAGCATCGTATGTAAAACGTTTTGCAGTTACAGGAGTAACGAGAGATAAAGAATATGATCTTGCACAAGGAAAAAAAGGATCAAAAGTCACTTATTTTTCTGCTAATCCAAATGGTGAAGCCGAAGTAATTACTATTTTCTTACGACAGGCTGGAAGTATCAAAAAATTGAAATTCGATCTTGATTTTTCAGATTTACTAATCAAAGGTAGAGGAGTAAAGGGAAATATCGTTACCAAATATAATATTAAACGAGTCGAATTGAAAGAGCAGGGCGTATCTACTTTAAAACCACGAAGAATATGGTTTGATGACTCTGTACAACGCCTTAATGTAGATGGAAGAGGAGAATTATTGGGCGAATTTAGAGGAGAAGATCGTCTTTTGGTGATTACCCAAAAAGGTAATGCAAAAACAATAATTCCCGAAATGACATTACATTTTAGTTCAGATATGATTGTTTTAGAAAAATGGAAACCTAAAAAACCAATATCTGCAATATATTGGGATGGGGAGAAAGAACGATATTATGTAAAACGGTTTTTAATTGAAAACTCAGAGCGCGAAGAGACTTTTATTACAGAACATCAAAAATCATTCTTAGAGGTTGTCTCTACAGATTATAGACCGATGGCAGAAATAGTATTCTCTAAGCTTAGAGGCAAAGATCAACGACCGAATGAAGAAATAAACCTCGAAGAATTTATATCTATAAAAGGATCAAAAGCATTAGGAAATCAATTAACTACGCATAAAGTAAAACAAATCAATCTATTGGATTCATTACCATATGAAGAACAAGAACCTCTTCCTACAGAAGAAATAGAAGTAATTGAAGAAGAGAATGTATCTCCAGAAACAACAGATTCTAAAACTTCGGAAAAATCTTCAGATAATGATAATGATACCGATGCTGGCGGAGAAGGAGAACAAGCTAGTTTGTTTTGATACTCAAATAAATAACACAAGAATCATTATTAATTTATGAATATAGAAATTATAAAAAGTAGGTTTATTTCAAAATTAATCTACTTGTCTGAAAATGAATTATTAGAGAAACCAACTGTTATCGGTTATGAAAAAAAGTTTAAATGGAGTTGGTTGGCGACACAGTTGAATACTTTTATTATCGTTTCAGATTTTGGTGATATTAAGATAACCCCCCAGATAATAGAGAATCATATAACAGCAGGATTTCAATATGCTAAAAATAATTATACAGGCTGGCCTAGAGGGTTACAATCAGGATTAGGGGTAATTTCCATTCTAATTTCGTCAGAAATTGATCAGGAGTCCATACAATATTGCAAAAAATTAAAATCAGGGAAAAAATGGGCTGGGTTTACTATACCCGTTACAGTAAATTCGTCTAGCCAATCAGTATATTATTTTGATAAAAACCCAATGTGGGGAAGAATCTATTATCCTCATTTTAAAAAATTAATAATAGAGACGCTTAAACCACTTCATACTGACTATAGTTAGATTTGGGAATCTATCGATCTTAAGGCA
>CAKMZM010000192.1 GCA_929200365.1 uncultured Flavobacteriaceae bacterium
ATATTACATTTTATAATTCATTTGGTATTAGGTATTCTTTTTGTTGACCTTTTGAGTTGCTTTTTCTATTATTTTTTTGATGTACGTTTGTTCTACTAAGTCAGAAAACTTTACAGAGCTGTTAAAAAATAATGAAGATATATTCAAGTCACTGAAGATTAGATTAGGATGGTATAATGAGTCAAAAAAGCAACCAAAAAACTTCTTTTTTGATTGCTTTACAACAGAATTATTATTGAAATAATGTAAAAACTTATATAATTGTAGATTGCCCTACGTGTATATTTTCAAAATTAATATTAGAATCTTCTGGATTTAATATATAATCAGCAATAAAATCTCCTACTTTTTCTGTAGTAAGAGGATTATCGGGGTTTAAATCTGGTGTAGTAAGATTTAATTCCAGTGCTTTTTCTACAGCATCTCTAATGGCATTGGCTTCTTCTAATAAGTTAAAATGCTCTAGTAACATAGCGGCAGATAGTATTGCAGCAATAGGGTTAGCTATTCCTTTTCCAGTAGCTTGTGGATAAGATCCGTGTATGGGTTCAAACATGCAACAGGTATCCCCAATAGAAGCAGATGCCAAAAGCCCAATAGATCCACCAATAACACTAGCTTCATCAGAAATAATATCACCAAACATATTCTCGGTAAGAATTACATCAAATTGACTAGGGTTTAGTATCATTTGCATTGCAGCATTATCAACAAATAAAAAGTCTAAAGTTATATCGTTGTAGTCTTTGGCAATTTCGGTAACTACTTTTCTCCATAAACGTGAGGATTCTAATACATTGGCTTTATCAACCAAAGTAACCTTTTTTCTTCGTTTTTGAGCAGCTTTAAATGCCAAATGAGAAATACGTTCAATTTCTTCTCTAGAATACTCACAAAGATCAGAAGCAACATTACCATCATTGCTTAGTTCTTTTTTACCAAAATAAATACCCCCAGTTAACTCACGATAGATAGAAATATCTGTACCTTCGATAATCTCACGTTTAAGAGGTGATTTATCGATTAAGGTAGGATAAGCCTTTACAGGGCGAACATTTGCATAGAGCCCAAGTTCTTTTCGTAATTTTAATAGTCCCTGTTCAGGGCGAACAGGTGCGCTGGGGTCATTATCATATTTTGGAGCACCAATAGCACCAAATAAAACAGCATCTGTTTGTACACAAAGTTCTAATGTTTTATCTGGTAATGGGTTTCCAGTTTTATCTATTGCAATAGCACCAACTAATCCTTCTTTAAAAATAAAGGAATGATCAAAGTTATGTGCAATTGCTTCTAATGCTTTTATAGCCTGTGCGGTTACTTCTGGTCCAATACCGTCTCCTGATAATACTGCGATATCTAGTTTCATAAATTTGTTCTTTTTGTTACACTAAGCTTGAAGTGTTTATTATTCTTGATTCTAATATATTTAGGCTTCGATAAACTTAGTCTCACAACTTATATGTATTTATATTTTTTCTTTTTCAAATTCTTCTATGGCCGATTTGTTGCTGATTAAAAAATCAATATCATCATAACCATTTATAAGGCAAGTTTTTTTATATGGATTAATTTCAAAAGTTGAAGAAGAACTTGTAGCAAGAATAGTAACTTTCTGAGCTTCCAAATCTACTTCAATTTGCGTATTGGCGTCTTTTTCAATTTCATTAAATAATTTTTGAAGATATTCGGGAGTTACTTGAATTGGTAATACTCCATTATTAAGAGCATTTCCTTTGAAAATATCAGCAAAAAAACTAGATATAACTACTTTAAAACCGTAATCATTGATTGCCCATGCTGCGTGCTCTCTACTAGAGCCGCATCCAAAATTATCTCCTGCTACTAATATACTACCTTTATATGTAGTATCATTTAATATAAAATCCTGATTTGGATTTCCGTCTTTATGAAAACGCCAATCTCTAAATAAATTTTCCCCAAACCCATCACGACTAGTAGCTTTTAAAAAACGGGCAGGAATAATTTGATCTGTATCTACATTTTCTATAGATAAAGGTATAGCAGAGGATGTTAGTTTGGTAAACTTATCCATAATCAATTTAGTTGTTTAGTAATGTCAATAATTTTTCCTTCTATAGCTGTTGCAGCGGCAACCAGAGGGCTTGCCAAAATTGTTCTTGCACCTTGCCCTTGTCGTCCTTCAAAATTTCGATTAGATGTAGAAACGCAATATTCTCCCTCAGGGATTTTATCATCATTCATTGCTAGGCAGGCAGAGCAACCAGGTTGTCGCAATTTAAATCCTGCTTCTTCAAAAATGTTTTTTAACCCTTCTTCAACGATTTGTTGTGCAACGAGTTGTGATCCAGGAACAAACCAAGCAGTTACATTGTTTGCTTTTTTCTTGCCTTTAATATAATTTGCAGCAATTCTAAAATCTTCAATTCTACTATTAGTACAACTTCCTATAAAAACATAATTGATTTCTTTATCGATTAGAGATTGCCCTTTCTCAAAATTCATGTAAGCTAATGATTTTTCGAATGAAGCATTGTTTTCTTCGGGGATATTTTCTGAGATTTTGATTCCCATTCCAGGATTGGTACCATAAGTAATCATAGGTTCTATATCTGCAGCATCAAAATGATACTCTTTATCAAATACAGCTCCTTCATCTGTAGGTAGTGTTTTCCAGTAGGCTACTTTTTTATCGAATTCTGCTCCTGTAGGAGCAAAATCTTTTCCTTTTATATATTCAAAAGTAGTTTCATCAGGAGCAATCATTCCACCACGAGCTCCCATTTCGATACTCATATTACAGACAGTCATTCGCCCTTCCATAGACATTTCTTCAAATACATTTCCTGCATATTCACAAAAATATCCAGTACCAGCATTGGTGCCTAGTTTTGCGATTATGTATAAGATCACATCTTTGGGGAGTACACCTGATTTTAACTGCCCATTTACACTTACTCTAAGGCTTTTAGGTTTCTGTAATAATAAACATTGGCTAGCAAATACTTGTGCTACCTGACTGGTTCCTATGCCAAAAGCAATAGTTCCAAATGCGCCATGTGTAGATGTATGACTATCCCCACAGACCATAGTCATTCCTGGCTGTGTAATACCCAACTCTGGTGCTATTACATGAACAATACCATTATATTTATGACCAAGACCATAGAGTGTGATGTTATTTTTCTCACAGTTTTTGGTAAGCTGTTCGAGTTGATTTCTAGACAACGCATCTTTAATAGGAAGATGTTGATCTTTTGTAGGAGTATTATGATCTGCTGTAGCAATAATCTGTTCTGGTCTGAAAATTGGAATATCACGTTGCTCTAATTGCCCAAATGCTTGTGGGCTAGTAACTTCATGAATTAGGTGTTTGTCAATATATAATATTTGTGGACCATCCTGTATCTCTTTGACTACATGCGCATCCCATACTTTGTCGAATAAAGTTTTTTTCATATCTATTAAAATACCTCCAAAAAACTATTAGGTTTTTAGAGGTTTTAGTATTATATTATGCTACTACAGAAGCAGCTATATTAGTGTTTTTTATGATTTGATGAATATCTTCATCAATAACTTCTTTCTTGCGATCAGCAAATTTCAAAAATTCTGAATATACATCATCTAATTGAAGTTTTGATAATTCGTAACCCACTTTTTTAGCTCTATACGCTAGTGCAGCTCTTCCACTTCTGGCGGTAAGTACAATAGCAGATTCTGTAACCCCAACTTCTTCGGGATCAATTATTTCATAAGTCTCCCGATTCTTAATTACTCCATCTTGATGTATTCCCGAACTATGAGCAAAGGCATTAGCACCAACAATTGCTTTGTTTGGTTGTACCATCATACCCATATGATCAGATACCATTTGACTGGTGTTGTATAATAATCTAGAGTCAATATCGGTATTTAGATTTAAATATGGGTGTTGTTTCATAATCATAACTACTTCTTCTAGAGATGTATTACCTGCACGCTCACCAATACCATTAATGGTGCATTCAATTTGTCGGGCACCATTAATCGCTCCTGCGATAGAATTTGCAGTAGCAAGACCTAAATCATTATGACAGTGGCAAGAAATAATAACATTATCGATACCTTTTACATTCTCTTTAAGATATTTAATTTTAGCACCGTATTCTTCGGGTAAACAATACCCAGTTGTATCAGGAATGTTAAGTACAGTTGCCCCAGCTTTAATCATAGCTTCGCATACACGAGCTAAAAATTCATTATCAGTTCTTCCAGCATCTTCTGCAAAAAACTCAACATCCTCTACAAAGGATTTTGCATATTTAACTGCAGCAACTCCTTTTTCTATTACTTTATCTTGAGTAGAATTAAATTTATATTTAATATGAGACTCAGAAGTACCTATACCTGTATGGATTCTAGGTCTTTTTGCATAGCTTAAAGCTTCTGCAGCCACTTTAATATCTTTTTCTACAGCTCTGGTTAACCCACATACAGTTGCATTTTTTACAATTTTGGCTATTTCACTTACCGAAGCAAAATCTCCTGGACTCGAAACTGGGAATCCTGCTTCTATAATATCTACGCCTAAAAGATCGAGTTGTTCTGCAATAACTAATTTCTGTTGCGTATTTAATTTACACCCAGGAACCTGTTCTCCATCTCTTAAGGTAGTATCGAATATTTGGACTTTATTATTGCTCATAGAAATACAATGATTTTATTTTTGGTACGATTTATCAAAAAAACATCATTAATTTTAAAATATTCTTGAAAGATGTTTCTTATATCTCTTACGAATTTATATTTTGGGAATTCAAAAGAAGGATGTTTGAGGACTAATTTTACAATGCTAAAATCTTTTAATATGAGTATAAACTATTATATATCAGTTAATTACATTACATTTCTATACAATGACTAATGACCAAAAAGATCCGTTGTTTGTTTTGCTGAAATCACTTTCTAAGTCAGAAAAGAGACAATTTAAGGTATATGTAGGGCGATTAGGGGTAAATACAGATTCTAAATTTCTAGCACTTTTTAATCATTTAGATAAGCATGATACTCTAGATGAAGATTTAATTGTCTCTAGAGGTATTGTAACAAAACAACAACTTTCTAATTTAAAAGCTCATTTATATAAGCAAATATTAATTAGCCTTAGGTTAAGCCCCTTGCATCAGAATATACGATCACAAATACGGGAGCAATTTGATTTTGCATCTATTTTATACCATAAAGGATTATATAAACAAAGCTTAAAAATATTAGATAAAGCAAAAATCTTGGCAAAAGAAAATGAAGAACACAATATTGCATATGAGATAGTAGAGTTTGAAAAAGTTATAGAAACACAATACATTACAAGAAGTATTAATAGCAGGGCAGATGAATTAACAATTGAAGCTAAAATGCTCAGCATGAAAAATGTATTGACAAGTAAATTATCTAATGTATCCCTGCAATTATATGGGTTGATGTTAAAAAGTGGGTATGTAAGAAATGATAAAGAACATCATGAGGTTACAACCTATTTTCAAAGTAAGCTTCCAAAATACGAATGGAGCATACTCGGTTTTAGAGAAAAATTATGGCTCTATAAAGCCCATCTGTGGTATGGCTTTATTGTTCAGGATTTTTTGTCATGCTATAAATATTCAAAAAAATGGGTTGATCTTTTTTATGAATACCCTAAAATGATAATTCAAAACCCTGTATTTTTTCTAAGAGGAAATCACTATTTGTTAGAATCTTTATACTTAATAAAAGATAAATCACAGTTAAAATCGACATTATTAAAATTTGAGAAAACAATAGCAGAAGAAACTTTTCTTAAAGATGATAATATTGAAGTATTGTCCTTTCAGTTTATTTATAACAATAAATTAAATATTCATTTTTTGGAAGGTACTTTTGATGAAGGAGAATATCTAATCGAAGAGATTATTAGGGGGATTTCAAAATATAAAAACCGATTAGATGACCATCATATAATGGTGTTTTATTATAAAATTGGGTGCTTACATTTTGGAATGGCAAATCATCGAAAATGTATTGAATATCTCACCAAAATTATTAATAATAAATCTCTGAAGATGAGAGAAGATTTAATGTGTTTCTCAAGAGTATTAAGTTTGGTAGCTCATTATGAAGCAGGAGTGGACTACTATTTAGAAACCCAACTAAAAGAAACCTATCGATTCTTAATAAAGATGAATGATCTACATGAAGTGCAAAAAGAAATGATCAAATTTCTTAAAAACCTTGGAGATATTTATCCTCATCAAATTAAAGATGAATTTAGAAAGCTGCACAAAAGGCTAAAACAATATGAAAATCATCCTTATGAAAAAAGAGCTTTTTTGTATCTGGATATCCTCTCATGGTTAGAAAGTAATATTGAAGGAAGATCTGTAGCAGATATAATAAAAGAGAAAGCAAAAGAACTTACGAGGTGAACTCGTTGGTTAAAATTGCTTTTAAGTGTATAATAGATTTATAATCTATAATATAGGAGAGAGATTTTCTGGTAAG
>CAKMZM010000193.1:0-4692 GCA_929200365.1 uncultured Flavobacteriaceae bacterium
CAAGAAACGAGTTGGCAGATTACTGATAGTAATAATCTGGTTATTGCCTCAGGAGAAACAACTTCTCAACCTAATGAATCAACAATAACATTTACAGAGTGTTTTGACTCAGGAACATATACATTTACATTAAATGACAATTCTGGAAATGGTATTTGTTGTGCATATGGTGATGGATCTTATACACTTACGTCTGATGAAATCGTAATCGTATCTGGAGGATCTTTTGGATCTTCAGAATCTGTGATTTTTACCATTGATAATTCTTCTACTGAAACAATTACTATTGATGATGTAATTACTACAAAACCATTAGAAATATTAGTGTTTCCTAACCCTATTAGAGGTGATAATACATTAAATATACTTACTTCTATAAAAAACGCTCGATATGAAGTTATTGATATTTTTGGTAGAATTGTGATGAATGGAAAATTATCTCAAAGAGCAATTAATATCAGTACATTATCATCAGGATTATACATTTTGAAACTTAGTCCCGAAGGTAAAGGTAAATACAAAACCATTCGATTTGTACAAGAGTAAATATTCAATAATGTTAATCTAATAAGCGGTACATTGAGAAATGTATCGCTTATTTTTTTTATTGAATTAAAGTTTTACTTTTTCCTTAATGTTAAAAATCTTGTGCGAAATCTCTGGTATGGTAAAGAATAAGTCAATAGTGATTTCATCTTTTGCTTTTTGAAGTATCAGCTTCCCTTCTTTAACTTTATAATACCCCGCCTCTCCTTTACAAAAACAATGTTTGCCAAAAAGTAAATTTACTTGCTCTAAATTTTCATCTTTTATATGTAAAGTCCCGATAGTCTTATTGATTTCAAAATGTATCGTTTCAGAATAATCTCCATCTAAGGTACCTTCGGGACCTTTAATTAAAAACTTAAATTCGATAACTGTCCCCTCTCCTTTTTTGACAACAGGATAATACCTCTCTGTGGTATCTTTTTCCAGCACCATCGACGAATTTTTATGACACTTTATAGTACAGTTTCCTCCTTGCGGACAATAATACTCTTTATGATTCTGATGTTCAGAGGCTACTGCTGTTTCTTTTGAAGAATCAACTATGTTTTGAGTTTTGCATGCGCATACCAGCATAAGAGTGCTAAGAAAAGTATATACTTTCATCTGTTTATCATTTTAATCTTTTTTAGTATGAAATCGAAGATTTAAATTTTGTTTTTTTGTTGTATAAATTCTGCTTCAAAAAGTGTTGTAAAATGTTTTAGCAGCTTTGTTTTAACCTCATCTACGTCTACATGATCTACTCCCATTTCTACATGTAATGATGTAACGGTTTTGTCTTTAATTCCACAAGGAATAATATGATCAAAATACCCCAAATTAGCATTAATATTTAAGGCAAAACCATGCATAGTAACCCAACGGCTAGCTCGAACTCCCATAGCACATATTTTACGAGCAAACGGAGTATTCACATCAATCCATACCCCTGTTTCGCCTTCACTTCTTGTAGCATTAATATCATATTCTGCCAAAGTAAGAATCACCATTTCTTCTAAAAAACGAAGATACCTATGAATATCGGTAAAAAAATTATCCAGATCAAGAATCGGGTATCCTACAATTTGCCCAGGGCCATGATAGGTAATATCTCCTCCTCTATTAATTTTATAAAATGCAGCTTCTTTTTCTTGTAGTTGCTCTTCTGATAATAAAAGATTAGTTACATCACCACTTTTACCCAACGTATAGACATGAGGGTGTTCTACAAAAAGAAAATAATTAGGAGTACCAAGCTCGGTATCTTCTCTTCGGTTCTTGATTTTTATATCCAGAATCTCTTTAAAAAGAACTTCTTGATACTCCCAGATTTCTTTATAATCTTTACGACCAATATCCTGAAGTTGAATTTTTTTATTCATAATTCACAAAGATACGTCATAAAAAAAATGAAATGGTAGTTTTTTAATTTTCCAGTTCTACTTCGACATCTAATACCTTAGGGTTTTCCATAAACTCGATAAACCCGACTTCGAGTATAAAACTTTTCATATCCAAGCTAAATGTGGCTTTGTCGGATGACATTTTTATTATTTTCCTCGGAAAAGTATACGTTAATTTATATGTAGAACTTGCCAAAAACATTTGGGCTTGCTCTAAGCTATCCATACTTTTTTTCATTTTCTCCTCATCGATAATTTCTGTAACCCTAGTAAATTTGTTATTTTTAAAACTATACTTCACTTTAGTTCCGTTTTCTTCAGATGTCATTGTTTCTAAAGGATTTAATACAGGATCATCTGAAGTTTTATTTGTACTCCCTACAGCCATAGAAATTTTAAAATCGCTAAATACATCTCCCAACTCAGAAATGTCGTTAAAGTTCCTGTACATATCCATGTTCATATTTTTAGACTCAGAATTTACCACGATATGCATTTCATAATCTTTTAGTCTTTGTAATCTTTTCTGCATTTCTTTAGATAATTTGGAAATACTATCCTTGTTCTTCTTTAAAAAATCTTTAAAAACTATCAATGAATCTATATTCTCTTTCTTTTCAACAACCTTTTCTCCTCCCATCTTCATGAGTTCTGACCCATCAAATTTTACAGTAATATTTCCTGTTCCATCTTCATTCAGGTTTAAGTTTTCTGAAAATTGGCATCCGATCAGAACTAAGGACAATACTATGGTTAAAACACAAAGATCAAATCTTTTCATATCATTTTATTATTTGGCTGTCATAAATACTGCAAAAAAGTCTGAAGTATTTTCTGTCATTTTGGATTGTTAAGTATAACCAACGCTGCGATCACTCCAGGTACCCAACCGCAAATAGTTAACAATAATACTATTACGACAGATCCACAACCTTTATCTAATATTGATAATGGTGGAAAAAAAATAGCCAATATAACTCTCCAGATACTCATAGTTTATAATGTAAGATAAATTAAATGTTATACTTATAAGTAGATAACAATTTTATTATGTTACAATATTACTATAAAATTAATTTCTATATTTTTAACCTAGCTTGAAAATGAAAAACAATAAAATGAGCAATACCAAATTTTAAAAAGGTTTAAATACATGAAATTACCATCTCTAATACTATACTTTAGTGTATTGATCTGCCCCAAAATACTTTTGGCACAATATGAATTTTCTGGTTATGTCGATAAAAAAAACTGGTCTGGAGACATCTATTTATCATTGATAGAAGATTACAGAAAGTTTTCAGGAGTCTACCCCGAACAGATTATTCAGAAAACGGTAAGTGACTCAATAGGTTATTTTAGCTTTTCGGGAGATAATCTTCCATTACAAAATCACATGTATAGGATTCATATAGAAGGGTGTTCTGAAAATGAAAAAAAACCAATTCATTTTAATGGGGTTTGTCCTTATAGCAAAGAGATACTATTTATTGCCAATAACACAGATACACTTACCTTCCCTTTTTCTTTTGATAATGAGATGTTTTGCAAAATTGTTTCAAACAATGAAAAAAGCACTGCTTTTATTAAGGTCGATTCTATCATTGATGAAATGCGTTTTGCCTTTGCTTCGTATAGAAGTGAAACCAATCGTAAGATCAATGAAAAAAAATGGTTTACTACATTACAGCGTTTTGTAAAAAATCAAAACGAACCCCTCACAGAACTTTATGTTTATGCTTTTTTATCTGATAAAGCCAACAATCTGTATGCTCATTATCTCGAAGATTTAAAACAAAACACGTATTATGATAATCTATTAGAACGATTACAAAAAAAATATCCCAATAGCACATATACCAAGCAATATGAAACAGAATTAGCTTCAGATAAATTTATGATCAGTTCTAAAGCAGTTTCATATAAAAACTGGTGGTTATGGATAATGTTGGTATGTGCTATAGCACTTAATATTTTTCAATTTCTCAACTATCGAAAAAAAATAAATGCGTCTCGTAGTTCAGAAAAAAATCTTACACAACAAGAACAAAAAGTATTAGATCTTATCCTTGATGACAAGACCAACAAAGAGATTGCTTCTGCCATGTTTGTAAGTATAAGTACTATAAAAACTCATATTAATAATTTGTATAAGAAACTTAATGTGAGTTCAAGAAGCGAAGTTAAATCACTTTATACCAATAAATAACAAAAAATCAACCTGGGGTCTAGTCCCAATTTCAAACCTGTTTTTATTGATTTTATTCTCTTATGTTTTGATTTTTGATCACTCTAATCAAAATATTGAAATCATGAAAAAAAAAATCTTAATCTTAGGACTATGTGTAATGGCTGTGGTATCCTGTAAGGATGATGCTACCAAAAAGATAAACGTAGAAAACGTTGCTATTTCTGAAAACCGAGATACAACAATTTCAAATTTCCCAGTAATGACCTTTGCCGAAACCGATTACAATTTCGGAACTATTAACGAGGGTGATATTGTAGAGCACAAATTTACTTTTACCAATACTGGTAAAGCGCCACTAGTTATTATTAGTGCCAAAGGTAGTTGTGGTTGTACGGTTTCTAAATGGCCAAAAGAACCAATAGCTCCAGGAGTTACAGGAGATATGCTAGTTACCTTTAATTCTAATGGCAAACCCAATCTGCAAAACAAGCAGATAACGATTACGACAAATACCGAAAAAGGGAAGGAAATACTTAAAATCAAAGCTATGGTTACTCCCAGAGCTAAAGC
>CAKMZM010000193.1:4792-6491 GCA_929200365.1 uncultured Flavobacteriaceae bacterium
TTTTAATTGTTTTTTATTTACTTGTACTTAGACAATAGGTTATATAATAAACATCTATTTTATTAAAAATTCCTTATATTTCTAAAAAATAAATACTTAAAAAGCATAAAAAAAAACATTAGAGTGGCAATTTTTTAATAGCTTTCACTGTTTAAAATATGTATTAATATTAAAAATGTTTTACTATGAAATTTAAAGTATTTATTTTTGGAATTATGACTGCTACTCTATTAACAATTGTATCTTGTTCAAATGATGAACAAAACGAAGAGTTGCAAGAAGCAGAACAATTAGAAGTACAAGCTATTGAAGCAGACGAAATTACAGAAGACGACACCTAAAAAAAGAGCACTACTGAATTACATTTTGGTAGCGTTGGCAATATATTTTTGTACGACGCTACCATTTTTGCATGATATCATTACTGAAAAAGGTACGGGTATAAAGAATTGGGTGCCTAATATAGGAATTGAAGAATTCTTTAAAAATGCTGAAAGCAAAAAAGTTAATGGTTTTTCTTCTTATCGAACTTTTATCTATTTTTTTCTTTTGCATTTATTTGCCGCCATTGGCTGGATAGGTTGGCATAAAGACTCTACAGGAAAACCATATAAATTTTTACTACTTGTTCCTGCTATACTTACATTATACACTTGCCTACTGATTTTATTTGATGCCAAAGGTTCTAAATTTAATGAACCAGGAACTAAACTTATTATTGCCTTCATAATAACGGCAAGCATTTCAATAGTATTCTTTACTAAATATTATAAAAAACATAAATGAAAGACTCTAAGAAACCTAAAGCAAAATTTTCAAATAATAGAATAAAATTCATCAAAAAAATAGGTGATGGAATTTATAATTTCATAGACAATTATAACAACGACACCCTATATTTATTTGACTACGAAGATGTTAAAAAACAATACCTTGCCGTTATGGAACAATATAAAAATTATCCAGGACTAATGGATATTGAAGATTTTTCTAAAAACTATTCTTTTGCTTATTATCAAAAACAAGGTTTATTAGATTATCAAGAAGATGCCGAAAAAATGACCATAGATGTATTGAGTTACTTGTGTAATTTAAAAAAGAGTGGAAATATTTAAGTTTAAAACTTAAACTTTTGTATAATAATCTAATTTTGTGCCTTCTGCAAAAGAAGTAATTTCTACCGTTTTATTTTCATTTCTTTCCCTACCTAACAATAGTTTCAAAAAAAAAAGTTGTTTAGGGAATATAACATGTAAAATTACTAGCATCTAATAAAAAGAACATAGATCGCTTCGCTTTTAGGAACCAAAATGAAGATAAATAGGTATTCATTAAAAATCACCTATTTACTATTAAAATAGTCTATCATATCATCAATACTTCTTGTTGAACTACTTCATGAGAAGAACATATTTTTTCTTTATGGTATACTTTTTAAAGAATGATATGCTTTGAAAAGCAATATTTTTTTTCATCTTTCTCATTTACAAAATTTTTGGATAGTTGTGATGTAAAACATAATATCCTCTTTTATCTTTACAAATCTATACAACGAGATAAAATTACACTTACCTTTAGGCTATAAATATCATATATTTAAAACAACATAGATCAATTTTTAACCTCTAACCCTATTTCAGGGCAAGGTACTTTAATATCGTAATAAAGAAAGAAACATATATCAAACGATAATATTATA
>CAKMZM010000194.1 GCA_929200365.1 uncultured Flavobacteriaceae bacterium
AATACGCCGTTTTATACAGCTTTTCAAAACAAGGTTTCACTAATTTTTCTATTTTTACAAAAACATCAGCCCTTTGGATTTAATACACCTAAGAATTTTAGATATAGTTGATATTGTACTTGTTGCTTTATTATTGTACTATGTCTATAAATTAGTTAAAGGCACCGCAGCGATCAATATTTTTATAGGTATCGTTATGATTTATCTGGTCTGGAAACTCACACAGTTTCTTGCAATGGAGATGTTGAGTAGTGTTCTAGGCGAATTTATTGGTGTTGGAATGTTTGCTTTAATAGTAGTTTTTCAACAAGAAATACGAAAATTCCTATTAATGATTGGTTCTACCAATTTTGGAAGAAGGCGTAAATTTCTAAGACAATTGAAGTTTATTAGAGATGCTCCCGAAGATAGTATTACCAATATCAAAGCTATTGTAACTGCCTGTAATGAAATGGCAAAAACACGTACTGGAGCACTTATCATTATTAAAAGAAACACATCTCTAGACTTTGTTAAGACCTCTGGAGACGCTATGGATATCCAGATAAATACACCTATTATCGAAAGTATTTTTTATAAAAACAGTCCTTTGCATGATGGTGCTATGATTATAGAAGATAATAACATAGTAGCAACCCGTGTTATTCTACCCGTTACCAACGACAATAATATGCCTTTACGTTTTGGACTAAGACATCGTGCTGCTGTAGGGATTAGTGAAAAAACCGATGCTTTGGCTCTGGTAGTAAGCGAGGAAACTGGTAAATTATCATATATCAAAAATGGAGAATTTGTGATATTTAAGACAGAAGAAGAGCTAATAGAAAAAATAAAAAGGGATTTAGTTTAATGTAATAAATGATTTAAGGGCATATTTAAATATCTTATTCAACCACATTGGTAAATTGTACCTCGTATAGATTTCTATAATACCCATTTTCGATTTCGAGTAATTGATTATGGGTACCTTGTTCTACGATTTCACCCTGATTCATTACAATAATTTTATCTGCATTTTTAATAGTCGCCAATCGATGCGCAATAACTATAGAGGTTCTTCCGTTGGTAATTTTGTTTGTGGCCTCCTGAATTAGTTCTTCACTATGAGAATCTATCGATGATGTGGCTTCATCTAACACCAGAATGCTGGGGTTAGTAACATAAGCTCTTAAAAAAGATATAAGCTGTCGTTGTCCCGAAGAAAGCATCGCTCCTCTTTCTTTTACATTATAATGATATCCTCCCGGAAGATTCATAATAAAATCATGAATCCCTATCTCTTTTGCAGCTTGATAGACCTGTTCTTCCAAAATATTCTCATTATTCAAAGTGATATTATTAAAAATAGTATCTGCAAACAAAAACACATCCTGAAGCACTACTGCAATATGGCTTCGCAATGACTTTAATTCAATAGTTTTAATATCGATATCATCAATAGAAATCACCCCACTATCTATTTCATAAAATCTGTTAAGCAAATTAATAATAGTAGATTTCCCTGCCCCTGTTGCTCCTACTATTGCTACAGTCTCACCAACCTCTACATTAAAAGAGATCCCCTTTACTACTTCTTCGTTTTCAACATAACTAAATCGTACATCATCAAATGTAATTTTGCCTCTTACCTTTTCAAATAATTGCTCTCCTTTATTTTCGATTTCAGAATCTGTATCTAGAATAGCAAATACTCGATTAGCAGCTACCATTCCCATTTGTAGTGTATTAAATTTATCTGCTATCTGCCGTAAAGGTCTAAACAAAATTTGGGAGAGCTGGATAAATGAGATAACCAGTCCCAGAGTGATCTCATCTCCTTGTGCAGCTTTTAATCCTCCAAACCAAACAATCAAGCCTATAGTTATAGAACTAGACATCTCTGCAATAGGAAAAAATATAGAGTTATACCAAACCGTTTTTATCCAACCTTTCTTATGTTTCTCATTAATTTCTTTAAAATTAGAATATTCGATTTCTTCTCTAGTAAATAGTTGAACGATCTTCATTCCAGTAATTCGTTCCTGCACAAATGAATTAAGATTTGATACCTGCGTTCTTACTTCCTCAAAAGCTACCTTCATCTTTTGCTGAAAAATTCGCGTAGCATAGACAACTAGAGGTAACACAACAAATACCAGCAATGCAAGTTGCCAACTCTGGTAGAGCATATAACATAAAATTGCTAGCATTTTTAACAAATCACTTATAATCATAAACAACCCTTGGCTAAAAATGCTGGCTATAGTCTCGATATCACTTACAGCCCGAGTCACCAATCTCCCTACAGCAGATTGATCATAATATTGTTTTTTGAAGCCAAGCATATGCTTAAATAACTTCACTCTAATATCCCGAATTACTTCTTGCCCCAACCAGTTAGCAAAATAGATAAATAAAAATTGGGTGATCACATCAAGAAACAAAACTCCCAGCATTAGGCAAATAAAATAAACCAATAGCTCACCATCTTTAGGAATAATAGTGCTATCTATTGTCTCTCTAAGTAAATAAGGATTAACAATAGACAAGATAGCCAACAAAATAGCCGAAAAACCTACAAAACAAAAAGTTAGTCGGTAAGGATTAGTATATGTAATCAACCGTCTAAAAAGTTTAAAATCAAAAGCTTTACCACTCTTTTCTGCCATCTATATTGTATATATCATTAGGATATTCTACAGCTGTTAAGTAAAGCCCATGAGCAGGAACCGAATATCCAGCCTGACTCCGATCTTCACTTTTAATAATAGCTATTAAATCCTCATTATTTAATTTATGTTCTCCTATCTCGATAAGTGTTCCCACAATTGCTCTTACCATATTTCGAAGAAAACGATTGGCCGAAATCTTAAAAACTAATTGATTACCATGATTTTCCCAGATAGCATTTGTGATTGTACAATTATACGTTTTTACATCGGTTTTAGACTTACTAAAGCACTTAAAATTAGTATAGTTTAACAGCAATTTAGCAGCTTTATTCATTAGATCCACATCCAATGGTTTTCTGTAACAATACGATTTATGAATACTAAAAGGATCTTTTATTAAGGTAACATGATATTCATACGACCTACTTACTGCATCGAACCGAGCATGAGCATTTTGATGCACACGACGTATATTCTGGATTGCAATTTCTGCTGGTAAAATTGCATTAAGTTTATATTTAAATTGATCTGTATCTAATATATCTCGACAATCAAAATGAGCCATTATTTGTTTTGCATGAACACCTGCATCTGTTCTTCCTGCTCCAACCACATCAATTTTACCACGTAAAATAGTAGATAACGAATCCTCAAGAACTTCCTGTACAGAAATTGCATTAGGCTGTCGTTGCCACCCATGATATAGGGTTCCATCATATGAAAGTTCTAAAAAATATTTCATTCTACTCGCATCTATATATTTTCTTTACTTAAATTCTGTAGCTTATTTCAACAATATTATATTTTTGTATAAAAACTAAGCGCAAATATACTTTTTAAAACAGAGATAAAAGTTATGGTTTACTTTCTGTTTTTCTATCGTGCGATAACTCAATTTTATTATTCAATTTTGAAAAAAATACTTCTACTTAGTGACACGCATAGTTATATTGATTCTCGCATATTACATTATGTTAATGAAGCTGATGAAATTTGGCATGCGGGAGATATCGGTGACCTTAAAGTAACTGATGCTATCGAAGCTTTAAAACCTCTTCGGGCAGTATACGGAAATATCGATGATGATAAAGCTCGATCCACTTATCCTTTACATCAAAGATTTGTTTGCGAAGGAGTCTCTGTATGGATTACTCATATTGGGGGATATCCTCCTAAATACAATATAAATACCCGAGATGAAATTAAATCAAACCCTCCTCAATTATTTATCTGTGGTCATTCGCATATTCTAAAAGTAGTACCAGATAAAAAAAACGAGGTGTTACATATGAATCCTGGTGCAGCAGGTAAGCATGGATTTCACAAGGTAAGAACAATGCTCAGGTTTACACTAGATTCTGGTAACATCGAAAATCTGGAAGTAATCGAATTAGGAAAAAAATAAAACCCAGAGTTGGCATACTCTGGGTTTTAACGCACTAATACTACTAAGATTTTAGGTTTATCGTAATCGGTCTACAGATTTTACAAGATTCTCATCCTTCTTAATAGCCTTATTGGCCATTACTAATAAAACGATAGAAATAACAGGAATGATCATCCCAATACCTTTCTCTGAAACCTGAGTTTCTCCAGATACCGTTAGTGACCAATAAACAAATACTCCTAGTAAAATAAAGTTTAATAAGATATTGATACGCCCCAATACAAATTGAAGCTTTCTATTTTTAAATAAAAAAATCGAAATCAGAGATAAAATTGCTGATCCCAAAAATATTCCTAAAAGAAATAATTCCCCTTTGGCATAAAGCACTACACCATTAGCATCTATCCCGTAAGGTAAATACATACAAAGGACTCCAGAAATTATAGCAGCTAATAAAAGATATATAGTTTGAATTCGTTGTAACATTAGTTTTTTTCCTTAGAGAAAAGCAAAAATAAGAGTTTCTTTTTATAAATATGTGTAAAAAATTAAAAATAAAGTCGTATACTTGCATCACTAAAATTTGTAACTTTCTCAAATGAGGTTACTTACCTTCGAAAATTAAAGTTTTCCTAGATTTCTTCTTTAGAAAATTTATACCAAACATAAATTATATAAGACATTTAAATGTTAGATATTTCTGAATTAAAAGCAAAAAAGCTTCCTGAATTGCAAGAAATTGCAAAAACCCTTAACGTACCCAAGTTCCGTACCTTAAAAAAGCTAGATTTAGTATACCAAATACTAGATTATCAAGCCACAAACCCTAACAAGGTAAAGAAAGTAGTTACCGAGGACGCTTCAGAAAAAACAGATTCTGAAAAACCCAAATCCAATGTTCGCCAAAAAAGGCCTCGTGCTCGCAAACCAGACAGCCCTTCAAATCCTGTCGATAAAGAAGCTAAAACCTCTGAAGAACAGAAAAACAAAATAGCCAAACCACCTGTTTCAGAAGAAACTGTTTCCAAAGAGAAGGAGGACAATGACAAGAAAAATAAACCTCACCAAAATAGAGACGATAAAAAAGACAATCGAAACAGAGGTAATGACAAGTCTCAACAAAATAAGTCTCGAAATAACAACTCTAACAAAAAGGAGAACGGAAATCGTGATAACAGAAATCGATATAAAGAACCCGATTTTGAGTTTGAAGCAATAATCGAAAGCGAAGGCGTTCTTGATATTATGCAAGATGGCTATGGGTTTTTAAGATCAAGTGATTACAACTATCTTTCTTCTCCAGACGATATCTATGTATCACAATCACAAATCAGACTTTTTGGACTTAAAACTGGAGATACAGTATTAGGGCAGGTAAGACCTCCTAAAGAAGGTGAAAAATATTTCCCACTTATTAAAGTAAATAAAATTAATGGTCTTGATCCGCAAGTAGTTCGTGACAGAGTTTCTTTTGAACACTTGACTCCTCTATTTCCTCAAGAAAAATTCAATATTGCAGAAAGACAGAGCACTATCTCTACCAGAATAATGGATTTATTTGCTCCTATCGGAAAAGGACAACGTGGTATGATTGTATCGCAACCTAAAACTGGTAAGACAATGTTACTTAAGGATGTTGCAAACGCCATTGCAGCTAATCACCCTGAAGTATACCAAATGATCCTTCTTATTGACGAAAGACCAGAAGAAGTTACAGATATGCAACGTAATGTAAAGGGAGAAGTAATTGCTTCTACCTTTGACAAAGAAGCTAACGAACATGTAAAAGTAGCTAACATTGTACTGGAAAAAGCAAAAAGATTAGTAGAATGTGGTCATGATGTAGTCATTCTATTAGATTCAATCACAAGGCTAGCCAGAGCATACAACACTGTACAACCAGCTAGTGGAAAAATATTAAGTGGTGGTGTAGATGCTAATGCGTTACACAAACCAAAACGCTTTTTTGGAGCTGCACGTAACATAGAAAATGGAGGTTCATTAACTATTATCGCAACAGCATTAACAGAAACAGGTTCCAAAATGGACGAGGTAATCTTTGAAGAATTTAAAGGAACTGGTAACATGGAACTACAATTAGATCGTAAAATTTCTAACCGTAGGATTTTCCCTGCTATCGATCTTACATCCTCAAGTACACGTCGTGATGATATCTTATTAGATGAAACTACTATTCAAAGAATGTGGGTAATGCGAAAATATCTTGCAGATATGAATCCTGTAGAAGCGATGGAATTTATTAATGATCGCTTTAAACAAACAAGAAATAATGACGAGTTCCTTATTTCTATGAACGGATGATGATAATAACATTTATAATAAATAACAAAGGCGGCTATCAATATTAATTGATAGCCGTCTCTGCTTTATCATATTATTTTTTATCACTT
>CAKMZM010000195.1 GCA_929200365.1 uncultured Flavobacteriaceae bacterium
TTCTCAATCTTCAGATAGCATCTTTTGTAAATGACGCCTCACCAAGTAAACCTGTACTTTATAAAATGTTATAACGAATTTTTGAGATAAGACAGTATTATATCCACGTCAACTATAAAAAATTACCAATTCACAATTAAAAAAAACAGGATGGAGTACAAAAAAGGAGAAACAACTAACAAATATAGCAGGATCCCATAGTAATGAAGTAGATATGCTGACTAAAGTAAGTGGATAGACTGACAAATTTACCAAGAGCTCCCAGCTATGAAGTACCCTGACTGACAAACCTACAGGGTTCTTTAACAAATACAGTACCCCAGAGTACTTATGCAGTGGGAGGGGGTACTTATACAAGTGGGGGGTACATTATAAATGTGTAACCCAAATATTAAAATTTGTAACCCATTCAATGATCAACATCTCTGTTTTCTTAAACGATATTCTTCATATCTTTACGCCATGGAGTTATTGTTTATTGGACTTTTAGGAGGAGCCATTGTAGCCTATTTTATTTTTGCAAAATTTAGTGCTGCAAAAAATAAATCATCTGTACAAACACAATCTGTAGTGCTTAAAGAAAAAATTAAAAGCGTTTGCAAGCTGGTCACTGTCGAAGGTGATTTTGCTGAAATCTACCATTACGAAAGTGTAAAAGATAAATTCTTCAAATTACTGTCGGGAACCAAAAAAGCACTGATCATTATCGAAGCCAAAGCTTATGTAGGATTTGATCTGTCCCAGATAACACTAGATAGCGATACCAAAAACAAAAAAATTATTCTTACCCATTTTCCGCAGCCAAAACTCTTAACTATAGAAACCGACTTTAAGTATTATGATAAAAAAGAAGGTTGGCTAAACCCTTTTACCTCTGGTGATCTTACCGATCTTAACAAAGAAGCTAAGCAATTTATAAAAGATAAAATCCCGCAAAGCGGACTTATGGAATCTGCAAAAAAAGAAGCCCTGACAGCTATTTCTCTTATGGAAACTCTTGCAGAATCTATTGGGTGGACATTGGACTATTCTGCTTTAAAAATCGATAACAATAATAAAGACGCAAAACAGTTAGAATAAAAAGCAATGAGTATAGTTATTTCTACCAATAAAGAAAAATTAGATATCAACTTTATCCATGAGTTTTTAACTCGATCGTACTGGGCAACAGGAAGAACTAAAGAACAGGTAAAAACCACTATCGAACATTCGATGTGTTTTGGGATATATCTCGATCAAAAACAAATCGGTTTTACAAGGGTGTTAACCGATTATGTAGTATATGCATACTTAATGGATGTATTTATTATAGAACAACAACAAGGAAATGGATATGCTAAGCAGTTAATGCAAGCTGTTATGGATCACCCCGAACTACAGACCATTCGAAGATGGATGCTACTTACAAAAGATGCTCATAAATTGTATCAGCAGTTTGGATTTGACAGTATGGATAATCCATCGTGGGTGATGGGAAAATTAAATATATAAACTTTAAAAATGAACATCGAAGCATTTAGAGAATATTGTTTATCAAAAAAAGGAGTTACAGAAGAGTTTCCTTTTGATGAAAGCACCCTGGTTTTTAAAGTAATGGGTAAAATGTTTGCATTAACAGGGTTAGAACGAATACCGTTTAGTGTAAACCTGAAATGTGATCCTGATCGTGCTATAGAACTTCGCGAATATCACCCAGAAATCATCCCCGGATACCACATGAGTAAAAAACATTGGAATACTGTTAACTTTTCTGGTAGTTTACCTACTAATATGATAATCGAATTGATCAACCACTCTTATGACTTAGTAGTAAGTGGTCTGACCAAAAAGGTAAAACAAGAATTAGAAAATCTTTGATAGTAATAAACATAACATCTTTAATCCTCCTGAAAAAGAATTTTTCAGTATTCTATTTATAAATATCAAATGAATAAACCACAAGAATTTTATAAAGAGCAGATTGCTCTACATACCATATCATTAAAAAAAGTAAAGAAACAACTTGCACTTTCAAGTACCATACGACTTTTTGTTTTTTTGGCGATCATAGCCGGAATATATTTTGGATATCCCAATACTCAAATCATTATCGGAAGCATTGTTACAGGAATTGCCGCTTTTATATTTTTGGTAAGTCGGCATACCGATCTTTCTTATTCAAAAAACAAACTTCAAAAACTCATCGAGATGAATACCCTGGAGCTTGATGTTTTTGAAGGTGATGTAACCAACCTTACCTCAGGAAAAGAATATATTAACCCCAATCACCCATATAGCCATGATATCGATTTGTTTGGAGAACAATCATTTTTTCAATACACAAATCGAACAACGACTCTGGCCGGAAAAAACAAATTAGCAGCCATACTTAGTGCGAATACTATTGATCATATAGAAAAAAAGCAGCAAGCAATACAAAATATCTCGAAACTTCCCGAATGGCATCAGGAATTTAGTGCAATTGCATCATTGGTTAATGTAACAGCTTCGGCTTTATCAATACAGAAATGGCTACAAAACTACACTGCTTTTGTACCCAAAATTATGCGGGTACTTCCTGCAATAGTATCTGGTATCTCATTGATACTATTAACACTACTATTTCTGAATATGATTACTTTTACTATGTTTTTGATTTGGTTTTTTATTGGCCTGGCAATAACTGGAACACAGCTTAAAAAAATCAATAAATTATATAGTAATGCCAATAAAGTAAAAGATACCTTTGAACAGTATTACAAACTAGTAGATAAAATTGAAAATGCGAATTTTGAAGCCATCCTATTACAAGAAAAGCAACAATTAGTAATCAGCGACAAAGAAAAAGCTTCGCAAACCCTAAAACAGTTTGCCAGTATTCTTAATGCTTTTGATCAACGTAATAACATGATGTTTGGAGTTCTTGCCAATGGATTATTATTATGGGATATCCTTCAAAGTTATCGTATCGAACAATGGATCAGCAAAAATCATGATAAAGTAGCACAATGGTTTGAGGTTATTGCCTTTTTTGATGCCTATAACTCTCTTGGTAACTTCACTTTTAATCATCCCGATTATGTATATCCAGAAATAACCTCTAATGACATTATACTCGATGCCAAAGAATTGGGACATCCCATGCTTAATGCTCAAAAAAGAATAGATAATGACATTACTATAAACAAAGAGCAGTTTTTGATCATTACCGGAGCCAATATGGCTGGTAAAAGTACTTTTTTACGCACTGTTGCCCTTCAAATTGTGATGTCGAACATAGGATTACCTATTTGTGCTAAATCATGTGAATATCGCCCTATTAAATTAATTAGTAGCATGAGAACATCAGACTCACTAAGTGATGATGCTTCCTATTTCTTTTCAGAATTAACACAGCTTAAAAAAATTGTAAATGCGCTCGAAAAAGACGAGTACTTTATTATTCTTGATGAAATCCTAAAAGGTACCAATAGTAAAGATAAAGCTGCAGGGTCGCGCAGATTTGTGGAAAAGCTGGTCAAAGCAAAAGCAACAGGTATTATTGCAACACATGACCTGAGTCTATGTGAGATTGCATCAGAATTACCACAGGTAGAAAATCGTTTTTTTGATGCCCAAATTCTAAATGATGAGTTATTTTTTGATTATAAATTTAAAGACGGTGTTTGCCAGAATATGAATGCTTCGTTTTTATTAAAGAAAATGGGGATTGTGTGATCCTGAAATCGAAAAACAACTATAATTTAGATAGGTATAGATAATAAAGGTTCTGGTCTATAATAGTGTTGATAGTGATAGGTATTATTATTTCAGGAAGGAATGTAGATTTAAATCAACTGCCTTTTAGCCTTTAACTAATAAGACAAGAAAAAAATCTATCATTTTTAGTGAAGTAATTAGCAAACTTAATATTGAAAACAAAATGGCTACGCAATTTTTTGAACATATCAACAAATTTGTCAAAGTTAACGAAAAAGACTTTCAAAGAATACTAACCTTTTTTGATTTGCGTAGCGTAAACAAAAAACAAATTATTGTTAAAGCAGGAGATACATGTAATTTCAATCATTTTGTAGTAGATGGGTGCCTTCAGATGTTTTATATCAATGATAAAGGAACAGAACGAACTATTCAATTTGCCATAGAGAATTGGTGGATGACAGACTTTTTGGCCTATCATAACCAAAGTATAACAGGCTTTTATATTCAGGCCGTCGAAAACACAAAAGTTCTTACCATCTCTTACAAAAAGCAAGAAGAGTTATTATACGAATTTCCTAAACTCGAAAAGTATTTTAGAGTAATTTATCAAATTTCATACGGAGCATCTCTGATCAAAATGAAGTATTTACTCGATCTTTCTAAAGAAGAAATCTATTTTCATTTCACAGAACATTTTCCCGAATTTGCCCAAAGAGTTCCTCAATATTTAATTGCTTCTTTTTTAGGACTTACACCAGAATATGTAAGTGAAATCAAAAATAAAAAACGTTCTTAAACCAGTTTAAGTTTTTTCTTGACAACAGCAAATACCTTTACATCAAATTCAAATACTAAAACAATGGAAAAAAGAATTCAAATTGATGTAAGCGAGCCTTTAGCATATAAAGCCATGTATGCCCTAGGAAATTATGTAAGACAAAGTCAGTTAAATGATATTCATAAAGAACTTATAAACATAAGAGTATCGCAATTAAACGGCTGTGCCTTTTGTATAAACATGCATACCAAGGATGCCCTTGAAAACGGAGAAACCCAACAGCGTATTTTTTTGCTTGATGCCTGGCGGGAAACCGATATATTTACAGAAGAAGAAAAGGTTATTCTGCAAATTACCGAAGAAGTAACAATGATTCATAATAATGGATTAACCACCAAAACATACCAAAAAGCCATTGAAAAATTTGATGAAAAGTATTTATCCCAAATAATAATGGCTGTAATAAATATAAACGCATGGAACAGAATTGCAATAAGTACTCATAAACCTATCGATCAATAACTCATCTTTATACACATAATGTTCATAATTCGTTACAAAAACAATGGCGATTTGACTTTATAATCAAATCGCTATCTCTTTTTGTGACTTACATTAGAATATGCAAGTAACATAGAAAGTAATAGCCATTCTCAACATCAATTAAGTAATTATGAGTTTCAAAAACATACCGTCAAGAATGTTTATGTATGTTTGTCGTATGAATCAAAAAATTAAATCTGAAGAAACTCAAAATTTGATCATTAATAGTGCTTTTGAACTATTCTACAAGCATGGCTATAACAAAACCAGTATTCCCGAAATTATAAAAGGCACGGGGCTTTCTAAAGGTGCTTTTTACCATCATTTTAATAGCAAGAGAGCTATTGGTGAAAAAGTAATTGATCTTACTGTGAGGAAAAGAGTCTATGAAAGAATGGTTGCTCCTCTCAAAAATCTGGATAGCGCACCTGTAATACCATTGTTATGTGATGTCTTTATTAAGCGTATTGAGGGTTATTCTGATTTGGAAAAAGATTTAGGTTGCCCTGCAAATAACTTAATTAATGAAATCGGATATTCGGAAAATTCATTTAGAGAAATGCTTAGAGATATAATTGATCATTGGCAGAAGATCATGGTCGATCTATTAGAGCGAGGCAAAATTAAGGGTGAAATTAGAAAAAATGTTGACACATCGGCAACTGTCATTTTTCTGATAAGTGCCTTTGAAGGAGTAAGAGGTATTAGAAAAGTATATAATAATGATAAAATATTAGACGAATACCTTATAGCTGTAAAAAGTTATATTGAACAATTAGCATAATTCTTTAATCAAAAAAATGAAATAATTATTCATACCAGCACAATATGTATATGCAATAACGATGAATCACATTATTAAAAATGAAGAGAACATGAAACTTATAGAAAAATTTAAAGATATTACAGATTACTTCTCTCCAAAAATAATTGGAGAAGTTAATGATACTTATGTTAAACTAGCAAAAATAAAAGGTGATAAAGTACCTTGGCATAACCATGAGCATGAAGACGAACTCTTCTACATTATCGAAGGAAGTCTTCTTTTTGAAATAGAAGGACAAGACCCTTTTATTATGACTCAGGGAGATTTGTTTATTGTAAAACGAGGTGTCAATCATAGAGTTTCTTCAACAGAAGAATGTAAAATTATGCTGATAGAAAACAAGACGACAGCACATACAGGAAAAGTAAAATCAGAAATCACTAAAAACATTGAAGAGCAACAGTTAGAATGATATAATGTATGCAATGACTAATAAACTAAATAAACTCTTCTTGAATAGTAAATAGTTTAAATCACTTCATTA
>CAKMZM010000196.1 GCA_929200365.1 uncultured Flavobacteriaceae bacterium
AATTTTTATTAACGACTATTAAGATTATAGTTTTATATCGAATCTTTACTTTTTGCAGTAAATTTTTTACTTAAAAATAAAAACTTTAAATGAGTTTATTAAATAGAGAGGATGTAATACAACGCTTCTTGATTTTTATTACATTAGTAGTCCCGTTATATCAAGATATCTTTTGGAAAAAGAAAAAATAATAATTGGAAGGATTGATAAAGTGGATTTTCCACTTTTAGAATTAGAATATATCGATGCCAAAATCGATACAGGAGTCTATACTTCATCTATTCATTGTACTAATATAAGAGAGATTGATCAGGTGTTACAATGTAGCTTTGTTGATGCCACACATCCAGAATATAACGGGAAAAGATTTACATTTAAAAATTATGACATTACTGCAGTAAAAAGTAGTAATGAAAAAGTAGAAGTACGATTTGCTATTAGAACACAAATTATGGTATTTGATAAAATGTATCCTATAACCCTTACATTATCTTCCTGTGATGATATGCATTTTCCGATATTGATTGGACGTAAATTTTTAAGTGGTAAGTTTTTAGTTGATTCTCAATTAGAAAACCAGTCCTATAATCAAAAATTGTAATGAATATTAAAATCTTATCTCGCAGTGCGAGTTTGTATTCTACCAATGCGTTAGTTCAGGCAGCTGTAAAGCGGAAACATAATGTACAGGTAATAGATCCTCTTAATTGTGATATCATTATTGAAAAACAAAAACCTGAGATTTATTATCAGGGCAAAAAATTAGATCATGTAGATGCTGTGATTCCTAGAATTGGAGCTTCTGTAACTTTTTATGGCACTGCGGTAGTACGACAGTTTGAACTAATGAATGCGTTTACTACTCTCAAATCACAAGCGCTTTTGCAATCCAGAGATAAGCTAAGGAGTTTACAAATATTGTCTAAAGCGGGATTAGGGCTTCCAAAAACAGTATTTACAAATTATTCTAAAGATATTTCAGAAGTGATATCACATGTGGGGGGAGCTCCTCTAATTATTAAATTATTAGAAGGTACTCAAGGATTAGGTGTTGTATTGGCAGAAACCAAAACGGCAGCAGAATCTGTTTTAGAAGCATTTAATGGATTACAGGCAAGAGTTATTGTACAGGAGTTTATAAAAGAAGCAAAGGGCGCCGATATTAGAGTCCTTGTTGTCGATGATCAGGTAGTTGGAGCGATGAAAAGACAAGGAAAAGAAGGAGAGTTTAGGTCTAATTTGCATAGAGGAGGTAGTGCAGATGTAATTACACTTAGCCAAGAAGAAGAACAAGCAGCTATAAAAGCAGCCAAGGCTCTAAAAATGAATGTAGCAGGTGTAGATATGTTACAAAGCTCTAGAGGACCTCTTATTCTTGAAGTTAATTCTTCTCCAGGATTAGAAGGTATTGAAACTGCAACGGGAAAAGATATTGCAAAAACAATTATTCGTTTTATTGAGAGGAGTATATAATATGGAAAAAGTGAAAGAAAGATATATGTTAAATATACTTGGAGAAGAAGTGCCGTTGGGTATCAGTAAAACTATAAATTTTAATATTGCTAAGTTATACACTTCTACTAAAGTAGAAATACCTATAATCATAGAAAGATCAAAAAAACCAGGCCCTACGGTGCTTATTACTGCCGGAATTCATGGAGATGAGATCAATGGTGTAGAAGTTGTGAGGCAAATCATAGCCAAAAAAATCAATAAACCAGCAAAAGGGAGCATCATATGTATTCCTGTACTTAATGTATTTGGGTTTTTAAGTATGGATCGTTTTTTTCCTGATGGTCGAGATCTTAACCGGGTTTTTCCAGGCACCAAAAATGGATCCCTGGCCAGTCGTTTTGCTTATCAATTTATAAATGAGATCTTACCAGCAGCAGATTTTTGTTTAGATTTTCATACTGGGGGAGCCAGTAGATTTAATGCTCCACATATCAGAGTAGATCCAAAAAATGAAGAATTAGTAAAGTTGGCAAAAATTTTTAATGCTCCATTTACTCTATTATCTAAAAATCTGGAGGGTTCATATCGAGCTACTTGTTCTAACAAAGAAAAATATATATTATTATTTGAAGGAGGGAAATCTCAAAATAGTAGTAAAGAAATAGCAAGAGAAGGGGTACAGGGAACCATGCGCATATTACATCATCTGGGAATGCTAAATGCTGAATTTGAATCTCCAGTTCGGGATTCTGATAGTTTAATTGTTAAAAAAAGTGTCTGGATGCGTGCAAAGTATAGCGGTTTATTGCATATTAAAATTTCGGTTGGAGAACACATAAAAAAAGGCGACATTCTAGCAACCATTACAGATCCTTATGGTGAGATGAGACATGTCGTTAAAGCAAGTAATGAAGGATATGTGATTAATGTAAATGAATCTCCAATAACATATAAAGGAGATGCTATTTTTCGTATAACCAAAGAATTAGCAAATGAATAAAAAAGAATTACGAACTAAATATAAAACACTTAGATCTCATTTAAGTAATGAGGAAGTCGAAAATTTGAGCATTGACATTGCAAACCAATTACTACAGTTACCTATTTGGAAAAAATCGTACTATCATATTTTTTTATCTATTGATGAAAAAAAAGAGATCAGTACAACATTTTTGTTAAATATTCTACTGGGGAAGGATAAAAATGTAATTGTATCAAAGAGTAGTTTTGAAGATAGTACACTAAAGCATTTTTTGCTCACAGACACTACCATATTAAAAGTAAATTCATGGGGAATCCCTGAACCAGTTGATGGAATCCCAATCCCAGAAGATAAAATAGAAGTAGTTTTTGTACCTCTACTGGCATTTGATCAAAAGGGTAACAGAGTAGGGTATGGTAAGGGGTTTTATGATAAATTTTTGGCAAAATGTAATCCCAATACCTTAAAAATTGGTCTTTCTTTTTTCTCTCCCGAAGAAGAGATTGAAAATATAACTACAACAGATATCCCTCTTGATTTCTGTGTTACCCCAAAAGAAATATATTATATGATAACATAAGGAGGTGTTGTATTCAAAAAATACTTTGTGTATATTCATCTTTTTAATTTTGTACCCTCTAAAAAATGCCCCAAAACATTGAAAATATTTGTATTATTGATGATGATAATATTTATATTAACCTGATAAGTAAAATTATTAAACTAAAAAAACTATCAACGTCTGTCTTAGTTTTTAACAATGGTAAAGAAGCTTTAGATTTTTTTCTACAATCTTTACAGCAAGAAAAAAACGAAAAAATACCACAAATTATCTTTTTAGATCTTAATATGCCAGTTATGGATGGTTGGGAATTTTTGAATGAGTTTTCTAAAATAAAAAATAAGATTAGAAAAAAAATTGATCTTTATGTAGTGAGTTCTTCTATAAACACTAAAGATATAGAGCGAGCAAAATCTATTGATATCGTATCTGATTATCTTACCAAACCTATTAAATTAAACGATTTCGAGAGAATACGGATCTAGTCAGGATTTCATGGGTATATTCTATTTTTTTGGAAATGCTTTTTTGTTAAAAACAATCAATAAAAAGACTCCAATACTTATTGCAGAGTCGGCAATATTAAATACAGGGTCAAAAAAAGAAAAATGTTTACCTCCCATAAACGGAATCCAATCAGGTAAAATATCATCATAAAAGGTAAACTGAATCATATCTACTACCTTACCATAAAAAACACTATCATAACCACCACCTTCTGGTAAAAAACTTGCAATCTCTACAAGTGTACTTTCATTAAATAAGATACCATAAAATATAGAATCAATAATATTTCCAAATGCACCAGCAAAAATTAAAGCAATACAAAAGGTAAGCATAAAAGGACTGTTTTTACGAATAGAGTCGTATAACCAATACCCAATACCTGTGATTGCCACCAATCTAAATAAGGTAAGAATCAATTTCCCATAATTTCCTGGAAGTTCAAAACCCCAGGCCATACCTTTATTTTCTACAAATATGATGCGAAACCAACCAAATACCTCTACACTATCATGCAGCGTAAAATGAGTTTTAATATAAATTTTGGTGACCTGATCAATAAGTAATACTAAAATTATAACTAAAATAGATTTCTTTAAGGACATATAATATGGGTTTGCTTGGGTGCTAAAAGCGACGGACAAAAATAGTGTTTTAATTAGTGAATCTCAAATTTGCAGAGTCTGAAAACACAAATTTAAAGGTATAAAATAGCTCAACCCCTCTTATTCATTGGGGTTTCTTTGATTTTTTTATTACCATTTTACTCATACAAATGTTTTTGCCAATACCAACTACTTAAAAAGAGCTTAACTATCTCATTGTAAATTATTTGAAATGATTAAGCTCTTTTTTATATCTAAAATGGTATTTTTTGTAGTATTATTGCTTTCTAATGAATATGCTACCACTTATAGTTCCAAGTAGTAGGTCGCTTCTCACATCTCCAAAAGTACCTGTTACTTTATTACCTACTATTTTATTTTTACCATGATCAAATTTCATGTCTTTATCAGAATAAATCATTCCGGTAACTGTTTCAGCTTTTAATCTCGATTTTGAGACATTAATATCAATATCACCACTTATGGTTTTAAGATTAAGATCTCCGTTATAGTTTTTGATATCAATATTTCCACTAATAATGTCTACAATTAGTTCTCCCTGGTAGTTTTTAGACTCAACATTTCCAGAAATACTTTTTACTCTTAGTGTAGAATTTTTTGGAAGATACATGGTGTATGTAGCATCAATGTCTAAATTATTGCAAGGGCCCCAATTGTTTTTACTGTTTGATACACGTTCTTTCTTCCATTTATCGAATAGATCGCCATAGTCTGATGATATATTCAGAACAGATGCAGTATTATCTATTTTTAAGTTAAAATAGTCGTCAAATTCACCATCATTAATGCTTACATTGGCTTTTAACGATACATTGCTTTTATTCCATGTTTTGATAACGATGTCTTGTGCAAATTTAAATTCTACCTTGATTAGATTAGCAGAAGTGGTAAGTTCTTTTTGGATTACTTTTTGAGCTTGTATTTGTAATGAAACAAAACACAAGAGAATAAGTTTTAATACAGTTTTCATGTTCGTTGTTTTTTTGATTAATTGATGACCTCTATTATTTTTTTCTCAGATAAATATTTCCTGTAGATGACCTTAATGTAATATCAACACCACCATTATTTAACTTGGTGTTTATAGCTCTTTTACCACTGATTATCTTCATGTTTTTATCTTCAAGAGGAAATTTTATATCAAAATCGGTATAGATTTCTCCCATAGATGTTTTTAATTCTAGGTTTGCAGGGGTACTAGATGGCAGACTTACATCAATCGCTCCTGTAGCAGATACGATAGAAATTGGTGAACTTTGACTTACTTTGTCGAATACAATATTGATTTCGCCAGTTGCAGTCTTAGCTACAATCGGGCCAGTGACATTTTTTAATGTAATACCTCCTACATTGGTTCTTGCTTCTATTTCGGCAGAAAATCCATTAAAAGATAAGTTCCCTAGATTACTACTCTCTGTCGTAATGTTAATCTCTTTTGGGAGATAGATTTCTAAGGTCTCGCTATGCATACCTTTGAGGTTTCTAATGATCAGTGTTTCACCTTCTTTATGCACATAAATTCCTATGCCAGTATTATCGCTTCCGCCAGAATATACTGCTTTTAATCCTTTAGCTTTTTCGGGGGTCTCTCTTCCTTCTCCTTTGATCAATACTTCATTTTGACTGTGAGTTTTTGCAATAACTCCAGATTCTGAAGCTATTTTTACTTTTTTGATCCCTTGCAGAGAATGTTTATAATCTTGTGCAGTTAGATTTCCTGCTACTATACATAGTATTAATGCGATTGTTATTTTTTTCATGACTATTTTGTTTTCTGATTGAACTTTTAAATTAAATTGGGTAACCCAATTTTTACCTGATCTTTCACATAATCAGGTGTTTCTTCTTTCTGAAGTAATTTTTCCATAGAAGGAACTGCGCGTTTTTCCTGAATGGAAACTAATATTTGAATTAATTCAATTTGCATACCTGGATCTTGTTCAATATCCAAGGCATTGATTAATGCTTTACGAACCATCTCAGTATCTGAAAATTTTGCCAGTGCTTCTGCTGCAGCTAATCGCACATTGGTATGATCGTCGTAATGCATTTTATTGATTAAAGCATTTAAGATGTCATTTCCAGGTTTTTCAAATTCCTCTGCATAGTTTACGGCTTGTAGGCGTTTGCTCGCAGATTCGTTTTCTATTAAAGAAATGGTCATCGTTTGTTTTATTT
>CAKMZM010000197.1 GCA_929200365.1 uncultured Flavobacteriaceae bacterium
CATTTTTCTTTTTTCAGGAAATTAGTAAACTAATATGATTGTGTTGATATACCTCACCTCTTTTTTTTATTGATGTACCAGTTGTAAAGTGGTTTCATACAGGGTAGTACCTTCGGCTTTAGTTTTTATCCAGGCATAAAAACTCATATCAAAAATGTCTTCGTCTTTTGGGGTAGGAGTGGTGAGTGTAGTATACACCTTGTCCCTATATGCAGCGGTGGTAACAACCTCTGGTTTATGGTAGTAGGTAATCGCTAGTTTTAAGAATTCTGATACTCGTATTTCTTTATTGTTTTTAAGATAGACGCCATGTTTCTTTTTAAAACTGTTAACCCTGGATTCTACGATGTCGATATGATCTAATTCTATATGCAACAGAATCTCAACTAGGTTTTTCTTAATTACCCAAGCAAGTCCTGCTTTTTCTGTATACCAGTGATCACTGTGGTAAAAGTCATTAAGAATACCCAGAGCTTCTTTATACTGTTGTTGCTGAAAATAATATACAATGTGACTTAGCTTAAGATCCAGGATGTATGCAATCTGGTCTTTGTATTTCTCATAATCAAAGGTGTTTAAGGTCATAATAGCATCTTTTGCCTGACCTGTATAATTAAGATTGAGCGAGTGTAGTAGGATGTATTGCGGAAAAAATCGCTTGTAATACTTGTTTTGGTGTTTTTTCATCTGCTTGTGCATAAGGGTCAGATATTGCTGCGAGGTGGTAAAATCTTTATTCCTGAAATAAGAATTGGCTACATAATACAGGATTTGGATATGGTAGAAAAGGTGCTTTTCGATTACATTTTCTTTGGTGTCTATTTGTGTATAAACCTCTTCTACAAAAGGTAGTATGGCGTAATAATCCCTGGTGATATAAGCCGTTTGATTTGTAATCTCCAGAATCTTAAATAAGGATCGAAACGTAAGGTCTTGTGTAATCGATAATCCAAATTTGGATAGTGTATTTTTTATAATCGGTACGGCATCTCTTCGTTGTTTCATCAATTCATGCTGCACAGTGGCATAAAACAGATTTAAATTTTCTTCTTGCTGTAGTGATTTTTTATTATTTCTGAAATTAGCAAATAAAGCTTCTATTGCTATCCCGCGGTTAAGATGAGCATATTGGATCTGTGTGTAGTAAATCTCGTTTAGGATACTGAAAAGTGCATAGGTTTTGGCCTTTTGCTCGGCTTTGGCAATGGTTTTAAAAGCAATTTTATATTGTTTCTGTTCGAAGAAAGTCCGGCTGACTCTAAGGAGCTTAAGGGTTTCCATCTCTTCTGAAGTCTCTTCCTCAAAACTTTTGGCGGCAATAAAATCGATAAGCGTATCATGCAATCTTTTGCATAATGCATGATAAGCACCCTTGGCTCTTTTTCCGTAAATCTGGATATCGAGATCTTTAACCGTAGTTGTAGTATCCAGAAGTTTAAACAGCTGTATGTTTTTGGTATCGTTTCTTTTATTCTTTTGCCGCAATATCGCAATGAAATTTCGCTTCGATTCATCGGATAAGGTTTGGATTATAGAAGAAATAACATGCATTGTATCGTAAGTATAATTTTGATAAAAATACTATGAATATTGATAAAATTGGATTATTAATACAAATATATCATAAGTTTTTTTAACAAATCGAATTTTATATCAAGGCATATCATCGCACATTTGTACTATTCAAATGAACAATTGAATTTTTATTGAATCATCAAAATACAATAATTATGAATTACAAATTTAGTAACGATGTATCCGAGGATACCGTAATCGAAAATGTAGAAAAGAAAGAAAACAAAGTATATGACCAAAAGCCAACGCCGGCTTTTATATCAGCATCATGGTCTGCACTATTTATAGGAATGATATCCTATTGTACTGGATTATGGAATGCAGATATGTTACTTAATGAAAAAGGATACTACTTTACCATCCTACTATTTGGATTGTTCTCTGCCGTATCTGTACAAAAAAGTGTGAGAGATAGGCTAGAGGGGATTCCTGTTACCGATATCTATTATGGAGTTAGTTGGTTTACCACTCTTACTTCTATTTTACTATTGGTCATCGGTTTATGGAATGCCGACCTGGAACTTAGTGAAAAAGGGTTTTATGGGATGTCTTTTACCTTAAGTTTATTTGCTGCCATTGCGGTACAGAAGAATACCAGAGATAAAAAGTTTATAGAAAAGAGAGAGGAGTAATATGTGTTGGGGCGGTTAATCAAAAGAAGGGACCTTAGGGGGGCTTGAGGTCTCTTGTTTTGATGATAAAAGAAGACAGTCGTGTGGCTGCGGCTGTCTTTTTATTAGTGAGATGCTGTTCTGAAAAATTGCGTAGCAATATATTTAAAAATAATAGTTAATCCCGATTTTTCAGAGGGATCATAAGTTCGGCGCTTACTTCTGAAGTTTAAAAATTGTTTTCAGTTAAATGTCTCATGAGCTTATCTCAAGGATATTTATTAATATAAAATAACCTGTTGTGCGTTAACCTATAGTTTGTCAATTCGAGTGCTTCGACCATGGGAGAAATATATCGAAAATAGTTTTTACATTATGATGCTATACAGCACAATGAATTATCAATTCATTAAACAATATGATATTATGAGTTCAAAATTTAATAAAGAATTGCAAACACTCGTAGGGGATAAGATCATTTCTCCTGAGCTTGCTGATAAAATAGAGCAATACTATGCTACCAAAGATATAGGAAAGCCTACTAAGCTATTTATGATCTTTGGGATTTTTGGAGCATTATTAGTAGGGTCTGGTATTATTTTAATGCTGGCACACAATTGGGATGATTTCTCTCGGCTAACCAAAACTATTCTGGCCTTTGCTCCTTTGCTATTGGGGCAGGTTTTTACAGGATTTTCGATTCTAAAAAATAAAAGTGTAACGTGGAAAGAAGCTTCGGGAACTTTTCTTTTCTTCTCTGTGGGTGCATGTATGGCACTGGTAAGTCAAATCTATAATATCCCAGGAGAATTAGGTTCTTTTTTACTTATCTGGATGATACTCTGTTTGCCATTAGTATATCTGTTACGATCGCATGCAGTTTCTTTACTAATTATACTGCTAAGTACTTACTATGCTATAGAAGTTGGGATATGGAACTATAGAAATACAGAAACTCCCTGGTTGTATATTGCTTTTTTGGCTGCTATATTACCACATTACTATCATCTTCTTACAAAGAATACAACGAGTAACACGGTTACCATTTTTAACTGGATTTTACCAGCAAGTATAGCAATTGCATTAAGTACATTTATAGGTCGTAGTGAAGATCTTGGATTTGTGATGTACATCACTATGTTTGGATTCTTATATACGATAGGGAGGCTTACTGTATTTAAAGAACTAAGAACACTTAGAAATGGCTTCTTGATTATTGGCTCGCTAGGGACGATAGTATTACTAATGATCTTTACGTTTCGTTGGGTATGGGACGAGCTCCCAAAGACATTTAATTATGACACTCAAGAACTCTATACGGCAGTAGCAGTATTTTTGTTGAGTATCTCTGTGTTGGGATATATTGTTATAAGAAAGGGAATACGAGCTGTTAATCTGTTTCAGGTGGCTTTTGTAATCTTTGGGTTAGTCTACTTCTTACTTCCTGATACTGGTATTTTGCCTGTTGTATTAATGAATGCATTGGTGTTTGCCCTAGGGATGTCTGCCATAAAAATCGGAGCAGATAAATTTAACTTCGGAATCCTTAATTATGGATTATTGATCATTTCAATACTGATCATCTGTAGATTTTTTGATACCGAAATGAGCTTTGTTGTTAGAGGAATTTTATTTGTGATGGTAGGAGCAGGGTTCTTTTTAACCAATTATATCATGCTGAAACAACAACAACGCATTAAAAACAATTAAAAGTATATAAATATGAAACCGATATATTTTATAGTATTTATCGTAGTGGCAGTGTTACAGATTGGCACTCCACTAAAAATGATTTTTGATAACGAAGATATCCTGATTTCGGGTACGGCATATAAATTTAAAACCAGACCAGTTGATCCTACAGACCCATTTAGAGGAAAATACATTACGCTTCAGTTTGAAATGAATTCTTTTGAAATATCAGATTCGGACACTGCTTATGTATATGGAGATGAAATACGAGTGTATATAGAAAATGATGATGAGGGCTTTGCAAAAGTTGTTCAGGTAAGTAGAAAACCTCTTGATATTGGTAGTGATTATGTTATAGCCAAAGTTACTAATACGTATAGTGATGAAATCATGTTTGAGTTACCATTTGATAGATTTTATATGGAAGAAACCAAGGCATACGACGCAGAAAAAGCGTATAGAGATGTGAATAGAAATAGTAAGAAAAATGAGGTGTATGCTGTTGTATATGTTAAAGATGGCGCATCAGTTTTAGAAAATGTAATTATTGAAGGGATACCGATACAGGAGTATGTAGAATGATAAAAATCACATTTTTGATATGTACTGATTAAACCTTTTTGTAATTCTGAGGTCTTATGATTAGAAATAAAAATAGGAAGGATATGAAAAATGTAATGAAAATAGTAGTGCCAGTTATATTGTTTGGGTTTTTAATGACATCTTGTGCTACTTCGGTACAAGTGCGTCCAGCGCGAGGAGTTGTGGTTACCAAAGTACATCGCTCTAAAATTATAGTGCATAAAAATGTAAACTATTATAGAAGTGCAGGTGTATGGTATGTAAAAAAGAGTAGAGTCTATAAACGAGTTAATGTTCCTGCTGGAGTACGGGTGACTACCTTACCCAGAGGATATAAAACGGTAAAAGTAAGAGGTGTAAAGTATTATACTTGTAAAGGAGTATACTACAAGAAATCAGGTAAGAAATACATTATAGTCCAAGTCTAGTTGTTGAATTGATAGCATACCCCGATACCAGATCGGGGTTTTCTTTGTATTGTTATTTTGGTTCTAAACTATACCAGAACTGGTATTTACCAAGCTTCTTCAATCTTTATTCGCTTTCCATTTTGGTACGAAGCGATGAAAGCATTTCTAAACCCTATCCGTACTAATTGTCTACGAAATTTTTTGGCTTCATTAAGCGTTTCAAAGTTTCCTAAGGCATATTTATTATATCCGCCACTTTTAATTTCTCTGAAATTCACAAAGTTTTCAGAATACATAGACAAATCTATACTTTCAAAAGCTCCGATTTGTACAGCATATACCAATTCACCTTGTAAGGAACGACCATTTCCCAACCCATTACCTGAACCTGATTCTAATTCCTGATTCATAGATAGATTTTTAATCGTTTCTGTTAGCTCAGCTATTTTAGTATCTCGTGTTGTGATCTCAGATTTATGCTTTTTCTGAGAAATCATATTTTTTGGAGTGTTAAAATTCATAAAATATACTGTTCCTGCAACACCTAGTAATGCAATAATACCTAATATGATAGTTGCGATCTTAAATTTTTGAGAGTTTTCTTTTTCATCTTTTATAGCTTTGCCATGTGTATAATCTAGAGCACGTTTAGCTTCTTCAGTTTTCTCGATCTGATCTTTAAAATCCTGTAATTCTTCGTCTGTTATAAAAGGCATCTGATTTGTGTTTAGATATTCAAATATAGTTGATTCTTATAAAATTTCAAGGTTTTATGAGTTTTAGAAATATTTTGTACACAACAAATTATAATATTACGGTATAAACGTATAATTAGTAAGGTTTTTTTAATACATAAATAACATTTTATAATAAATGTATAGATATCTTTACTACATACTAAAATGATTGAAAAAGAATTATTTGATTTTGGATATTGAAGATCTTTGATACCCAAATCTTTAGAATTGAGAATACGTAAGGATAACATTTTTGGCAAGAATTACTTGGGTGTATCAGAATATCATCATTGCATTGTTAGAAAAGTATATTCGAAGACAACTGGGAAATTCTCGTATAATCGAAATTGTTTGAGGGGAAAACGCAACCAGTATGGTTGCGTTTTTTTATTAATTAGCGGTTGGCACCTGTTGGATCCCATTCTACGTCCTCATAACATACACACGTGTCTATATGCAATATGCAATCTAATCCACAATCTTTTTGTTGGTTTCCTCCATTAATACTTGTTTGAGCGTTTTTTGTTAACTCTTTTACTCCTGTTAAATTCTTAAGGTTTTTTAACATTGTTATTTGCTTTTAATTATAAAATATCTCCCAGGCATTTTTTAAAGGCATCTGGGATGTATGCCTTATGTTAGAGTCATGATTATATATAATATCTTTAG
>CAKMZM010000198.1 GCA_929200365.1 uncultured Flavobacteriaceae bacterium
GCTGCTTTCAGGATTAAAATAAGACAGTTAGCTCAAGACTAAATCAATTATTAAAACAAAAAAGAGCTATTATTTGTTAATTATAGGAATTGGATTTTTATTATTATCTATAGCAACAAACTTAAAATGCCCAGAAACTGCAAGCTCTCTGTCATTGCTATACATATCTTCTTTGTAAATATCAACTTTTACCAAACAACTAGTTCTTCCTACTTCTGCAATTCTTGCTACAAATTCTATAATGGTTCCTTCGGGTATTGGTTTCTCAAAATCAATTTTATCTGTTGATATGGTAACCACCTTTTTTCTACTAAAACGAGTAGCGCAAATAAAAGATACTTCATCCATAAGTTGCAATGCTGTACCACCAAATAAAGTTTCGTAATGATTTGTAGTATTAGGGAATACAGCCTTAAAGATTCTTGTTTCAGATTTGTTAATTAATTCTTCTATAGCATTCATATAATTTTTTCTTATCATTTTACTTGTCAAAGGTAAATCTTATCGTATTATCTTTGTCATATCCTTAAAAAAACGTGGAATGAATATTATAGAAAGTTTACATTGGCGTTATGCTACCAAAAAATTCGATAATAAGAAAATCCTTTCTCAGGAAAAAATAGATGTACTGATTAAAGCTTTTAATCTTACAGCTACTTCATATGGTTTACAACCTCTAAAACTAATAATAATAAGAAATAAAGATTTACAAAAAGAACTTACCATACACTCTTGGGATCAACAGCAAGTTACCGATGCATCACATGTATTGGTGTTTTGTATCGAAAAGACAATCGGAAAAGAATATATATCCAAGTATTTTGATAATGTAAAGGAGATAAGAAATACTCCTGAAAAACTATTAAAACCTTTTAAAGAGCAGCTTATAGATTCTTTCACCTATAAATCTCCTGAAGAAATATCTAATTGGGCCGCAAAACAAGCATATTTGGCCTTAGGAAATATACTTACGGTATGCGCTATCGAAAAAATAGACTCCTGCCCTATGGAAGGTTTTATATCAGAAAAATATGATGAAGTACTTAATCTTAATGATCTAGGATTAAAATCGGTACTGGTATTACCTATTGGATATCGATCAGAAGATGATATGTTTTCTGAATTCAAAAAAGTAAGACGCCCTATTACAGATACTATTATTACTATTTAAATTAATTCTTTGTAGGAGAATTAAAAAAATCTGAAACATCCACAGTAAAATCAAAACTCTTTTCGGTATTTTTGTCTGAAAGAGTTTTTAATTTAACACTATACCTATGCCTGGATTTGAATTATTTGGTGCTGAAGAACAAAAAGAAGTTCAAGATGTTTTAGATAATGGAGTTTTAATGCGATATGGATTTGATCCTATGAGAAATGGTCATTATAAAGCATTAGAATTAGAAAAAGATCTGGCAAATAGAATGCAAACCAAATATGCTCAGGTGGTATCCAGTGGGACTGCTGCATTAACAGTTGCTCTGGCCTGTGCTGGTATCGGATCAGGGGATGAAGTGATTATGCCGACATTTACTTTTGTAGCAAGTTTTGAAGCTATACTATCTGTTGGCGCTATCCCGGTATTATGTGATATAGATGATACACTTACCTTAGACCCTAAAGCTGTTGAAGCATCTATCACTTCTAAAACAAAAGCAATCATGCCTGTACATATGTGTGGATCTATGGCAGATCTTCGTGCATTAAAAATAATTAGTGATAAACATAACCTTATTCTATTAGAAGATGCTTGTCAGGCTATCGGAGCTACCTATGATAAAAAACCATTGGGAAGCTATGGAGATCTAGGTTGCTTTTCTTTTGATTATGTAAAAACAGTTACCTGTGGTGAAGGTGGTGGTATAATTACCAATTCTGAAACATATGCAGATCGGGCTCACAAATATCAAGATCATGGTCATGACCATATTGGCAATGATCGCGGTGCAGAAACACATCCGTTTTTAGGGTACAATTATAGATTATCTGAACTAAATGCAGCAGTAGGAATTGCACAGCTAAGAAAGCTGGATCATACGCTAAAAATCCAAGAAAAAAACTATACCATACTACGCAATGCTTTGGCAATAGTTCCCGAAGTTTCTTTTAGAAGAGTACCAGAAACAGGAGTAGAAAATTATTCATTCTTAAACATATTTTTACCTACAGAAGAACTTGCCAGAAAAGCACACAAAGCTCTGGGAGAAAACGGTGTAGACGCCTGTTTTTACTGGTTTGATAATAACTGGCACTATTATAAGAAATGGGAACATCTTTTAGAACAAAAATCTCTTAGTAAGCTTTCTAAGGAACTACAATTAGGGCTACAAAAAAATAACAGATCATTTGATGCAAGTGATCTATGGATGGGACGCACTATTTCTTGCCTGATCAAATTAAATTGGACTGAGGCAGAAGTAGCAGATAGAGCTTCAAAAATGGTTGAGACTCTTAAAGGTATCCTTGTAAAAAGTGTGCTATAAGATATCTGGGGTTTAAATCCTATTTTGTCATCCTCAATAGTAATCTGGTAAAGCGCGTTAGGGATTGCAGTGAAAATCCCACATCCCAACGATAGGAGGTGCAAGGAATTGTAACAAAAATCCTGATCCGATAGGGAAACGCCATTAGATAACAAAATAAGATTAAGCCACAATACAAGCTAAAAGTATGGTTTTTAAAGAAACTCTAATCTCAAAATAGTAGTATACCTCCTTAGCAAATAATTTTGTTTTTTTGCTACAAGTCCAAAATCTTTGTATATTTCTTACAAAAAACCCCACCTATGCAAAATGTATTCGTAAAAAAATTAATATTGTTTATAGCCATACTCCTCTGTTTTAGCTGTAGTAGTGGTGATGACGATACCCAACCTAATCCAGATACAGATTCAAATCCAAACCCAAATAAAACAACAACATATGATGCAGATGTTAAGGCTATTATAGATAGCCAATGTGTACGTTGTCATACTGTTCCCGCTGTTGATGGTGCTCCTTTTCCTATGCGCAATTATACTGAAACTATAGTGGGTGTAAATAGAGATCTTGTTCTTTTTGTGAAATCAACAGGAGCAAATGTTATGCCTCCAGAAGGTAGATTACCACAAGCAACTATTGATATTATCCTTGATTGGGAAGCCGATGGTTTTAAAGAGAATTAATGAATAAGAATACCGATAAAATTAGTATTATAAACTCTCTTTTAGAACATAAAAATAAAAAGAGGCTGGGGATACATCCAGCCTCTCCACAAACTCAAAAATACAAGACGTTTAGTTTAAAGTAGCTATAGGAGCTGCATACCCTCCTTTACTTATAGATCCATCTGTTCCTGTACTGTTACCTCTTAGCAATAATATTCCTGCTACATGTGGTGAAGCCATAGAAGTACCAGTGATTATATTATACTGACCGTTTAACCAAGTCGACCATACATCGGTACCAGGAGCCCATCGGTCTACACTTTCTCCATAACAAGAACCATATGCAGGACTATCTGTAGATGTCATATTTCCTACACACCATGATCTACCAGTTAATAATCGTTGTGGAGAATAGTATTGAGTACCATCATTACTATTACCTGCAGCCATAGCTCCATGCGCTACTCGCTCTAAATTTCTAAACGCATTATCTACAGCATTATCTACATAAGGCTCCAAATATGCTATGCTATAATTCCATGTATCTCCATTACGAGCATTGGCAGTAACATAATCTACACCACTGAGTATAGTCTCTGTTGTACCACTACCATCTGCGGCTAAAACTTTAACAGAAACTACTGTAGCACCATAAGCTACACCAATAACTCCTGATCCATTATATTTTGCAGCAACAGTTCCCGCTACATGGGTACCATGTCCATTTTGATCCTCCCAAGATCCACCAATAACGCTTCTGCTTCGAGAAGTATCAATGTTTAAATCGCTATGAGGTGAGATTCCTGTATCGATAATCCAGCAAGTTCTACCCGTACCATCTGCTCTACCTACTCGATTTATACCCCATGGTAAATAATCTCCACTCGGCAGCCAAGAATCACTAACTGCTGCTTTATTATGTACAGTCGTAGGAAGTTCACTTACAGGCTCCCCCACTTCAATATTCAATTTTTTAATATAATTAGGCTGGATATATGCAATTTCAGGGTCATCCTTAAGAATTTCCACCTGCTTTTCTGACAAGTTTGTTATATGGAAACCTTGGATAGCATTACTGTAAGTATGTTTTATTTTACCCTCTTGTATCGCATATTTAGATAAAGTTTGTTGATACTTTACTTTTAGTTTCTCGCTTTTTCCATACAATGATTTATCTTCTTTATATACTACTATGTATTCTCCTGCTACTGCATGATTTGCTCCTACAGTTTCTGTTACTTCTGTTCCTGTTTCTATATCGGTAATTACATCTGCTTCCTTCTCACAACTGAAAAAGAATAAAGAAAAAATTGTTAATACACTTAAAATGCTAAGTTGAGTTTTCATTATTGATTTAATTTTTTGTTAGACATTTGATTTTACATTCTAAATTAAAATGTTGATTTGTTATTAAAAATCATTACTCAAAAGTAGAAATTAATTTAAATAAAAAAATACGGCAAACACATAACAAACAATAAGTTACCCCATAAAATTACCTTTTAATGGTTAGTAAGAATTTCTTGATTTACAATAATGCAACAATGTTGCGTTATTGTAAATCAAGAAGTTAAACACAAAATAAAAGTTTGAAAACTGAAAGAAATTTGAGAGACAAAACTGGTTAATATACAGGGGTGAAAATTTAAAAAATTAACATTTATTAACTTTTTTAACATATTTTTAACCAAATAAAGGATGTGAAAAGTTTTTTTAAAAGTCAAAAATATAATTTCATGGTAAGTATTTTTATGAACTCATCTTGATTTTTAACCGAAAATGAGAAGAAATTTGACCAAATGAGCCACTTTTTGAAATTCATAGCATTGCCAGATAAAAAAAGTAACGAAATACGGGTGATTTTCAGTTATTTTTTAGAAAAAAAAGTCAAGATGAGTTCTATAAATAGATTCGTTTAACAACAATTAAATAGATAGGGGTTTCTCTCTGCTAGTTTATACCATGCGTCCAACATACCCAAAAGAAAGAGGCTGTCTTAATGTTTCAGACAGTCTCTTTTTATAATTCTTGTATTAAACTTACTTACTCAAATACATTTTGCGTCTTGAGTATAGATCATAGAATTGATCATCTTTAAGATCGTCAATAAACAATATACTCTCTCCAGTACTCTTCATTTCTGGACCTAACTTCTTATTAACATTAGGGAACTTATTGAAAGAAAATACGGGTTGTTTAATAGCATATCCATCTAGATGGGGTTTAAAGTCAAAATCTGTCACTTTCTTTTCTCCCAGCATTACTTTGGTTGCATAATTCACATAAGGTTCTCCGTATGCTTTAGCAATAAAAGGCACTGTTCTCGAAGCTCTTGGGTTTGCTTCAATGATATATACCATATCATCTTTAATTGCAAACTGAATATTTATTAACCCTACAGTGTTTAGTGCTAGTGCTATTTTATGTGTATGATCCTTAATCTGTTGCATTACAAATTCTCCCAGATTAAATGGTGGCAGGGTAGCATTAGAATCTCCTGAGTGAATTCCACAGGGTTCTATATGCTCCATAATTCCTATAATATATACATTTTTACCATCACATATTGCATCTGCTTCTGCTTCGATCGCACCATCCAAATAATGATCTAATAGTAGTTTATTATTAGGGATTTTGCGTAATAAGTCGACAACATGTTCTTCTAATTCTTTCTTATTAATTACAATCTTCATTCCTTGCCCTCCTAATACATAAGATGGTCTTACCAAAATTGGAAAATCCAAACGATCTGCCACCTCAAGTGCTTCATCTGCTGTTTCTGCTGTATCAAACTCGGGATATGGAATATTATTTTCCTGTAGTAATTTAGAGAAATGCCCTCTATCTTCTGCAAGATCAAGTGATTGGTAACTTGTTCCTATAATCTTAATCCCGTAGCGATCCAGCTTTTCAGCTAGTTTTAATGCCGTTTGACCACCGAGTTGAACAATTACTCCTTCGGGTTTCTCATGTCGGATAATATCATAAATATGTTCCCAAAATACAGGTTCAAAATATAATTTATCGGCAGTATCAAAATCTGTAGATACCGTTTCTGGATTACAATTAATCATTATCGTTTCATATCCACACTCTGCAGATGCCAAAACACCATGCACACA
>CAKMZM010000199.1 GCA_929200365.1 uncultured Flavobacteriaceae bacterium
TATTATTCTTTATAAATTCCTACTGTAAGTTCTCCTGTAGCGTTCATTGCAGCACGATACATTCCTGCAGTATTAAACTCCATAGTTACATTACCTTTATTGTCGATGGCTACAATTCCTCCTGTACCACCAAGATCAGTAAGTTTTTTTTGTATGACCTCTTTGGCAGCTTCTTGAAGAGAAAGTTCTTTATACTCCATTAATGCAGAAATATCATGTGCCACCATTGCTCGTATAAAATACTCTCCCCAACCGGTACTTGATACTGCACAGGTTGCATTATTTGCGTATGTTCCTGCTCCAATAATTGGTGAATCTCCTATACGATTCCATTTTTTATTGGTCATTCCTCCTGTAGAAGTTCCTGCGGCAAGGTTTCCGTGTTTATCCAGTGCTGCACAGCCAACTGTCCCAAACTTAGAGTCTTTAATGAATGGGTCATAAAAAGCTGTTGTTTTGTTTGCTTCTTTATTTTTCAATTTTTCTTTTACTCTCTCCAGTGATTTCATTCGATCTTCGGTAAAAAAATATGCCTGATCAACAATTTCGAGGTCTCTTTCTTTAGCAAACAATTCGGCTCCACTGCCCGATAATAGTACATGGGGAGAGTTAAGCATTACTTCTCTTGCCAGATTGATTGGGTTTTTAACTGTTTTAACTCCAGCCACTGCTCCTGCATTCAGGTTGCTACCATCCATAATAGAAGCATCCAATTCATTAGTTCCTTCATTAGTAAATACTGCTCCTTTTCCTGCATTAAATAATGAAGAATTCTCAAGAACATTTACCGTTTTCTCAACAGCTTCAAGGCTGGTTCCTCCGTTTTTGAGGATTGTATGCCCCACTTTTATTGCTTCTTCAAGTTTAGCTTTGTAAGCCGCTTCTTTTTCTGGGGTCATATTTTTTTTCAGGATGGTTCCTGCTCCTCCGTGAATTACAATTCCAAAACTATCTTCGGGTTTTATAATTTCCTCTTCGGTAGTTTCGACAACGGATGTTTCGGCTGTTTCTTTTGGTTGTTCTTTGCAAGCCAAAAACAAGATAAGACTTAAAAAGATGAATCCTTTTTTCATAATTAAGATAATTTACATTTACAATAGTCTATTAAGGCGATTCTTCCCTTAAAGAATCTAAAAATCAAATGTATATTATTTCCTTCATTATCTTCTAAAGATATTGATTTATTTAACTTAATCTTATAAGGTTGATGTTTGCCTCCTTCTATAGCTATATTATCTGCATATAATGATATGTTCCTACCTGATTTCAATACAGGTTTTATTCTGCCCATAATCCCAGGTATTTCGTCAGATTTGTTCAAGATCACCGAACCTGATCCTTTTGATTTCTCGATAGTCACTTCGATATCTTCTTTGGGATTAATATCCTTAAACAATACTGCTGGATAATCAGGGTTTGCTATAAGTACAGTATATAATTTGCGTGTTCGAATAATAAAATGCACCAGACCTTTTTCATCAGATAACCCTTCAAGATATGTAGAATTATTAGCCACTAATACCACTTTGCATTTTTAATCGATTCTTCTTTTTCATTTACCAATTTAACAGTAAAAATGAAAGGTTTCGGATTGACCAGAGTAGAAATTTTTGACCATTTAGTTTTTAAAAAAGTTTGATCTTTTTTTATTTTTTTTTCAATCAAACTCGCAAATTCATCTGGACTTCTATCTTTTAGATTGATATACCCTACTGTTTTCAATATTCCAGGAATCTCTGTGTCGTCAAATCTAGCTGGTAAAATATATTCTTTGCTTTCCTGAAAGGCTCTCGCTTGCATAGAAGTTCTCTCATGATTTGTCCATAATTTTTGATTATAAAATCCTGAAATAAATAATACTGTATATCTTGCACGGTTTTGATAAATCTCTGATAAATACTCGTACAAATTTTTGCCCCATAAGTTTGTTTCTTCAAACAGGTCATAAAACACTTTAACTCCTTTTATCCTGAGGCTATTTGCAACCTCTTCAACATATGCTCTATTCTCTCCAGCAAAAGAAAGCGCAACATCATATTTATAATTCTTGTTTTTCATCACTGACTCCTTTTTTCTTTTCAACCTAAAACTGACTAATTCTTACCAAAATCTTCTATTACAAAATTACTTTGTTTATTTGGAATATTTCCAATTTTAATAGGAAATATTCCAACAAAAACTTTACTTTTAAACCGTAAAAAAATGCATGTTCATGACTAATATGTTACTAAAATAAACCACTATGGGTTTTAAACAAGGGCGTGAAATGCTTTGCCTTGTAATAGGTAACCTTCTACTTGCTTGGTCGATAAAATTTTTATCGACTCATAATCAATATTGCAATACTCATTTGGGAAACAGTTTTTTTCTTCTAAGTAAACTTCTTATAAAATACTTTTTCTGGGCTAAGAGCATGTTTAAACTCTCAACTCTAAAAGCCTTGGTAATTTTATTCATAGATAATTCTTCTCCCATAAATTTTATTTGATTTTTTCTCAATTTGGAATAATTCCATATAAAATAGGATTAATTCCATAAATTAATTTTATCTTTATCACTCAAATCATCAATAGTAATGAAGGCACAAAAGCATATAAAAGGTAGGGGAGCTCAAGAAAAAGTTCATAATAGATTTTTTGAACTTCATCATGAAACAAGAGATGATTTTCTTAATTATTGCCTTGATCAGGGAGAGTTAATCGATAACCATCAAACAAGGTATCTAGAAACGTTTCCAAAAACGATTGTAAATAAAGTAACCAGTCCTGATGTTGGTATGTTATATTCTCTCAATCCATATCAAGGTTGTGAGCATGGTTGTGTATATTGTTATGCCAGAAATTCTCATGAGTATTGGGGTTATGGTGCTGGATTAGATTTTGAAAGTAAAATCTTAATCAAAAAAAATGCTCCTGAGTTATTAGAGAAGAAATTGCGAAATAAAAAATGGAAAGCGTATCCGATCTCTCTTTCTGGAAATACCGATTGCTACCAACCTATTGAAAAAAAACTTAAAATTACTCGTAAACTTCTTGAAATTTTTCTAAAATACAGACATCCTGTTGGTATTATTACAAAGAATGCTTTAATCCTTAGAGATTTGGATATTCTCTCTGAATTATCCGAACATAATCTGGTTGCAGTATACCTTTCTATCACTACGTTAAGAGAAGATACACGAAGAATTCTTGAGCCAAGAACTGCAAGCATAAAAAAACGATTAGAAACTCTAGAAAAGCTAAACGCTTCAGGGATTCCTACGAATGTGATGATGGCACCTATAATTCCTTCAGTTAATAGCCACGAAATATTACCATTAGCCAAAGAAATTTCTACGCGTGGTGCAAAAAGTGTTGGATACACAATCGTAAGATTAAATGGAGCAATTGGGAAAATATTTACCAAATGGTTAGAAAACACATTACCTGATCGTAAAGATAAAATCCTACATCAGATTATGCAGTGTCATGAAGGGAACCTAAATGATAGTGTTTTTGGAAGAAGAATGAGAGGCTCAGGAAACATAGCTGATCAAATTCATCAGTTATTTACTGTAGCAAGGCAAAAATACTTCTCTCGGGAGCAAAGAATACATTTAAACTGTGATCTACATCAATTCTATAAAAATGAGCAGTTACGATTGTTCTGATCAAAACCTCCCTTCCCATTCTTGATAGAACTGTTCTAGAAACTGTTCCATAAATTGATGCCGTTCTAATGCCAGTTTCCTACCAGTTTTAGTATTCATTCTATCTTTAAGTAATAATAATTTTTCGTAGAAGTGATTAATGGTAGGTGATGTTGAAGATTTATATTCTTCTTTACTCATCTTTAGGTTTGGAGCAATTTCTGGATCATACAATGTTCTATTTTTAAACCCTCCATAGTTAAAACACCTTGCTATTCCTATAGCTCCAATTGCATCTAAACGGTCTGCATCTTGTATAACATCTAGCTCGGGTGATCTAAATTTTTGATCTATATTTCCTCCTTTGAAAGAAATATTTTTGATAATCTTGATGACATGATCAATGACTGTAGGTTCTACTTTAAGGTTTTCTAAAAAATCTGTAGCTATTTTGGGACCTATAGTTTCATCGCCTTCATAAAATTTTGAATCTGCTATATCATGAAGTAATGCGCCCAGAGAGACTATAAAAACATCAACATTTTCTTCTTTAGAAATTAATTGAGCGTTCCTACAAACCCTTTGAATATGGAACCAGTCATGTCCTCCTTCTGCTCCACTAAGTGTATTCTTTACAAAATCAATAGTTTTAGATATAATCTGATCTTCAATCATACCTAATACTATTTATTTTGCCATTGCTGGTTGTACCCACTTAAATTCAAAAATTTCTTCTGGTATAACCAATCGTTCACTAATACGCTGCATTCTGGCAGGTAATTTCATTAAAAAATCACGTGCTTTTTCTGCTTCATCGGTAAGATCAATTATTTTGTCAATTTCCCATCGATCGATAAGACGTTGCATAATATCAATATAATCTTGTGAGGTATATACTCCGATACGTTGTGCAGACCATGAAAAATCTTCGAAAGCAGTTCCTATAGATTGACCAGATTCTCTAAGTAAATGTGCTGGCATAACAATCTTTTTTTTCATCATATCGCTAAACGCAATCATCATCTGACTTGGATCTACCTCAAAAATGCTTCTTACAAACTCACTATATGCATTATGATGGCGCATCTCATCTCCTGCAATAATTTTGCACATCTTGGACAATGACTTATTAGAGTATTTTCTAGCTAATTTTGCAACTCTGTTGTGAGAAATATAGGTTGCCAATTCTTGAAAACTAGTATATATAAAGTTTTTATAAGGATCTCTGTCTGTACCTATATCAAAACCATCATTAATTAAGTGTTGTGTAGTTCTCTCTACTTCGATCATATTCACTCGACCCGACAAATAGAGGTATTTATTTAAAGTATCTCCATGGCGATTTTCTTCACCTGTCCAATAACGTACCCATTTGGCCCAACCATTATCTTTTCCATTTTCGTGTTGATTGATTCCTTCTACATCCATTAACCAGGATTCATAAGTAGGCAAAGCTTCTTCAGTAATAGTATCTCCAACCAATACTACCCAAAAATCATAGGGAAGTTCTTTAGCCAATTCTCTTAACTCTTTCACTTCTTCATAAAAAGTATCTTCATTTTGTGAATCTGGTAAAAAATCAGTTGGTTGCCATATTTTATCTACTGGAATCAAAAATTGATCAATAAAGCTGTCTACTTTCTTTTCTAGTAGTTGCATTACTTCTAATCTAATATTATCTAAAGCCATTATAGTTGTGTTACGTTCTGATTGCTAAAGTAACCCTTTCTTCTATTTTATCTAGTAATATTTTGGGTTCTTTATTAATTACTATAGGTTCTTGCACTTCTAATGTCATGTGTATTCCTACACCCATAGGGAAATTACCAAATCTAACCAGTTTCCAACTATTATTTATAGTTATTGGTACTATCAGAGCCTCTGGTACATTCTTTAATAGTATCTTTAGCCCCGTTGGAGCAAATGATTTAGGCTCTCCATTTTTACTACGTGTCCCTTCGGGAAAGATAACTGCTGCAAAATTATTATCAGTAACAAATTTTCCAAATTTTGATAATGCAGGAATTGATTGTTTTGGATTTTTCCTATCAATTAAAACATTGCCTCCATGCCGTAAATTAAACGATATACTTGGTATTCCTTTACCTAGTTCGATTTTAGAAATAAATTTCGGCTTGTATTTACGCAAATACCAAGATATCAATGGTATATCAAACATGCTTTGATGATTCGATACCACGATTAAAGGTTGATTCTGAGGTAACTCATATTCGTTTTTAAAACTAAATGTTACTCCTAAAACGTGTAAACATCGTAATAAACATAGATTCATAATATTTACAACTCCTCTATGCCCTCTGGATCCCCCTAATTTTATGCCTAGCCATTGTAGCCCATGAAAAATCACCAGGGTTAAACCAAAAAACAAATAGAAAACTATAGAAAGCGGATAACTTAATATCTTTTTTATTGCCTCCATTTTATCTGTATAATTAATAAAATTTAACTTGTGTAATTTGTCTTGCAAGGTCTTATATTATTTTTAGTTGACCAATAGATTTATTAAAATAAA
>CAKMZM010000200.1 GCA_929200365.1 uncultured Flavobacteriaceae bacterium
ATTTTGTCTCAAGGATTTTACATTTCTCATGTAAAGAGTTAAAAGATAATTTTAGCTTTGAAAACCAAAAAATGGGTTCTATTCATTCTCGAAAGAGTTGAGGTACTGATTGCTATACATCTAATCAGATATGGTCGCTTAACGCTTCTTTTGATAAAAAAACAGGACTGGACAGCCTTTTTATTTTAGATTAGTTCTAATTTTTGAAAGCTTTTTGTTATTACCTAAACAAAAAAGATGTCATAACCTTTTTTTTGTAAAAACTGGTTGATATTCAGTGATTTATTTGGCGGGGGTGATATCGAAATAAACACAGAGCTACCAGCGTTTGGAAACTTCAAAGGTCTATCATACTTTTGCCGAATGATAAAAAGGATTTATTTACTCATCTTTATCGTTCATTTTGGTATGTATGCCCAGATAGAATCTAAAGCAAATTACACTTTGGATGTCAATAATTTTTATGGTACTGTCTTAAAACATAATCCCGATATCTCACATTTAATAACAGGTCATCCATCTGGTGTGATTCTTTCTTTTCAGCGTAAGACATATGGAGACGAAATATGGCAACGATTATATAATTACCCTGATTATGGTGTTTCCTTTCTATATCAAGATATGGATAATGAGTTTTTAGGGAAGCACTTAGGTCTATTTATTCATTATAATTTTTATTTTTTAAAGCGCTACCTCAACCTTAGGATAGGTCAGGGAATAGGTTATAGTACAAATCCCTATGATGAAGACAATAATTATAGAAATATAGCACATGGTACACACCTATCCAGTGGAACATTTTTTTTGTTAAATGCAAAAAAAGAAAATATAATCAAGAGCTTTGGATTACAAGTTGGTTTGGGAGTCGTTCATTATTCTAATGGAAACTCTAAAGCGCCAAATAAAAGTACAAATACTTTATTTTTGAATGCAGGACTCACCTATACATTGGAGAAGGAAGTTCCTGAGTATGTAGAAAAAAAAGAAGGAGATTTGAGAGGAGTAGAGCCTATTGGTTATGGCTTTATTTTTAGAAGTGGAGTTAATGAAAGTGATGTAGTAGGATCAGGACGATTCCCTTTTTATACGTTTGCAGCTTTTGTAGATAAGAGATTAAATAAAAAAAGTGCCATTCAGTTAGGAGCAGAAGTGTTTTTTTCTAAAGCCTTGAAACGCTATATACACTTTAGATCGGTGGGAAGATTTAATGATGGAACTACTGGAGATGAAGATGCTAAACGAGTAGGAATGTTTCTGGGGCATGAGTTAAGAATGAATAGAGTTTCTGTACTCACACAAATAGGATATTATGCATATTATCCTTATGATTTTGAAGGACAAACATACCTTAGAGCAGGAGTTCAATATTATTTTACCAAAAACATATTTGGCTCACTAACCGTGAAATCTCATGCTGCCAAAGCTGAGGCGATGGAGTTTTCAATAGGGTATAGATTATAAAAACATTGTTATGGATTTTAGTATAAGTTTTAAAAAACAAAATACCAAACTTAACTTATCGATGTCTTTTTTTAAGTATATAGTGATATGGGGAGTATTATTTTTATTTGGTTGTGATTCTGAAAATGCTTCAGATTGCTTTCAAAGAACAGGAACAATAGTTAGAAAAGAAATTGAGGTTTCTGATTTTACACGTATTTTGGTGAATCAAAATATAGAACTTATCTTAAAAGAAGGAGCAGTTACTTCGGTAATTATTGAAACAGGAAATAACTTACTAAACGAAGTTTCAGCAATAGTCGAAGATGATCGTCTTGTGCTTAGCAATGCTAATGACTGTGCATTTTTTAGAGATTTTAATCAAACTAAAGTTTTTGTAACGGCCCCCAACATCACAGAAATAAGGAGTGGAACACAATTTGATATCTCATCAGATGGAATACTAACCTATACTTCATTAACATTGCTGTCTGAGGATTTTAATGTAAATGTAGGAACTACAACAGGTACATTTAATTTAAGCGTCGATTGTGAGAGAGTTAGTGTAGTTGGGAATAATATTGCGTCGTTTTTTATTGATGGAGCTGTACAGACATTAAATATCAATTTTGCTTCAGGAATCGGAAGATTTGAAGGGGCTGATTTAATGGCCGAGCATGTTCAAGTATTTCATAGAGGAACCAATAAGATTATAATAAACCCTCAACAATCTATTAAAGGAGAGATACGAAGTACAGGAGACATAATTTCTGTTAACAAACCTCTTATTGTCGAAGTAGAGGAGTTTTTTACAGGGAAACTGATATTTCAGTAATCATCAGATCAATATTTTTTCCGTAGAAGGTGCTAAACAATATAGACTTCAAAGCACTGATCATCAGTTTAAAAGGTGTTTGGTGTAAACTAATTGGTATTATTCAATAGAATCCCCGTGTCTTTTTGTACACACTTTGGCATTTCTTTTTAATTTGAAATATCATTTTGAATTGATTCTAATAAAATCCAGTAAAAACAAGTAAGGTAAAACCATAAAAAGTTTGAGGAATTTAAATCTTTTTAATTAAAATTAATGCCTAACTTTATGAAACACCAAAATTTTATTCCAAATTTTATATTTAGAAATGATTCAAAATCAGTTTGATAAGGCTCATAATATTGAGGATGTAGAAAAAAATTATCTTAAAGAAGAGTTGTATGCCCTCATTAAGAAAGATGATTATATTTTTGATTTTATACAAAAATCAAGCCTTGATGGACTTTGGTTTTGGGATTTGGATAATCCCGAAAATGAATGGATGAATTCTAAATTTTGGATAACATTGGGATATGACCCTAATACAATGCCACATAAATCTGCTACATGGCAAGATCTTATTAATCAGGAAGATTTAAAGGTAGTTTATCAAAACTTTACCAAACATTGTGAAGATTCTTCACATCCTTATGATCAGATCGTAAGATACAAACACAAATTAGGGCATACTATTTGGATTCACTGTAGAGGCTTAGCGATACGAGATAGTAATGGGAAAGCAATACGAATGTTGGGTGCTCATATCGATATTACTAAATTAAAAGATGTAGAAATAAAATTAAAAAGGCAGGTAAAACGCTATGAACATATTATTGAAGGTACAAACCTAGGAACTTGGGAGTGGAATGTAAAAACCGGGGAAATCATCTTTAATGAAAGATGGGCAAATATATCTGGATATACACTCTTAGAATTAGAGCCAGTTTCAATAGACACTTGGGTAAAAGGTTTGCACCATGATGATTTAGAAAAATCTAATGAACTTTTACAGGATCATTTTACAGGAAAAACAGATACCTATGAATGTGAAACTCGTATGAAGCATAAAAATGGCGAATGGATATGGGTTCTGAATAAAGGAAGAGTCGTAAGTTGGGACTCTGAAGGAAATCCAGAATGGATGATTGGTTCGCATCAGGAAATTACTAAGAGTAAGAAAGATTTAGAAAAAAACAAACTATTTATACAACAGGCTCCAAGTGCTATAGCAATGTTTGATACTAATATGTGCTACTTGGCAGTTTCTCAAAAATGGTATGAAGATTATAATATTGAAGATGATAATATCATAGGTAAATCACATTATGATGTTTTTCCCGAAATAGGAGAAAAATGGAAAGATGACTATAAAAGATGTCTTAACGGAGAAGTACTAAAAAGTGAAGAAGATTGCTTTGAAAGATTAGATGGATCTGTGCAATGGCTTACTTGGGAGTTACGCCCTTGGTATACCGATGAAAATAAAATAGGAGGTATCCTAATGCATACCGCAGACATTAGTAGAACAAAAAAAACAGAAACTCGTTTACGTATTAGCGAGGAAATGTTTAGAAGAAATTTTGAAAATGCTGCAATAGGAATGGTCATGCTAGATCAAAAAGGTTATTTTACAAAAGTAAATTATAAACTTTGTGAGATTCTTGGGTATCCTAATAATGAGTTAACAAAACTGGCGTTTAAGGATATTCTTCATCCAGATGATTTAGCAACCAGTGATGCATTATTTCAAAAACTTTTTAAAGGAGAAATATTGTATAATAATATGGAAGAAAGATGCTTTCATAAAAGTGGTCATATTGTATATATTAACCTTTCAGTTTCGGTTATTAAAGGAGAAAGCGGCACACCTACATATTTTATTGCACAAATTGCAGATATAAGTCATAAAATTATTGCTAGGCAAAAATTGCAGAAAACAGTTGGTAAACTAAAAAGTATAATCGATGATATAACTCAAGTAAGTATTATTGGTACAGACAAAAATGGTTTGATCACTACATTTAATAAAGGAGCAGAAAACCTCTTGGGATATACTAAAGAAGAGGTAATGTTAAAAAAACCACTCTCAATATTGCATCAAAAAGAAGAAATAAAAAAGAGAGAAAAAGAATTGTCATCACTGTTAAATAGAAAAGTTAAAGGCTTTGAGGCTTTTACTACATTACTCGAGAATCAAGAATATGATGTAAGAGAATGGACACATGTAAGAAAAGATGGGACTTGTTTTCCTGTTCAGGTTACATTATCCCCTATAAAAGACAAAGGTGAGATTAATGGGTATCTGGGAGTGGCAACAGATATAAGTGAGATTAAGAAAGTAGAACAGGATTTAAAATCTTGGTTAACAGTTGCAGAAGGTCAAAATAAAAGATTAAGAAATTTTGCACATATAGTTTCGCATAATCTAAAATCACATTCTGGAAATTTTCAAATGTTATTAGATTTATTTATTCAGGAAAACCCAGAGATTAAAGATAATGAAATCATAAAACTGTTTAGAACAGCATCTGAGAACCTAACCGAAACCATCGTACATTTAAATGAAGTAGTCCTAATGAATACTTCTGTTGATGAAAATTTAGTAGGATTAAATTTGCGTGAAGCAATTAATAAAGTTGTAAAAAGTGTTTCTGCCATCACAATAGAGACTAATGTTGCTATCAATAATATGGTCGAATCTGATGTGTATGTATTGGGAATCCCAGCATATTTGAATAGTGTTTTACTAAATTTTATTACTAACGGAATAAAATATGGCGCTAAGGAAAGAAAAGGATATATTAATTTAAGCACACAAGTAAAAGGAGAATTTGTAGTACTGAGTATTGAAGACAATGGATTGGGTATTGATCTGAAAAAACATCGAGCTAAATTATTTGGAATGTATAAAACTTTTCATAATAATAAAGAAGCTAGAGGGATAGGATTATTTATAACCAAAAACCAAGTAGAAGCCATGGGAGGTAAAATTGAAGTAGAAAGTATAGTAAATAAGGGAACAACTTTTAAAATTTATTTTAAACATGAAAAAAATTGATGTAGCTTGTATTATTGATGATGATCCAATTTTTGTATTTGGTATTAAAAAAATAATGGAACTTGTTGATTTTTGCAATGGTTTTATGGTTTTCCGAAATGGAGAAGAAGCATTAAATAACCTAAAAGCAATTATTTCGACAAATGAAAAATTACCCGATGTTATTTTATTAGATTTAAATATGCCAGTACTTGATGGAATACAGTTTTTGGACGAATTCATTAAGGTGCCATGCAAAAAGAAAATAATTATTTATGTCGTTTCTTCATCTGTAGATCCAGAAGACATACTTAGAGTTAAATCATTTGAGAATGTAAGCGATTATATTGTTAAACCCATTTCTGTAGAAAAACTAAAAGAGATTTTAAATAAAATAGAACAGGAAAATTATTATCACTAATAAGAATATCAGGAGATTACCAAGTAGCGCAAATCCCTTAAGAACTAGTACATGCAAGTTTTCTAGCATACAGCTCAAGCACTTTTAAGGCTTTTCGATAAACGAATCTCCCAGCTGTTAGTTAAAAATTTTATCTATCCAAATAGAGTTATTTGTATAGATACCACTGCTATTTTCTCTCTTTCCTTATTCCTTCCTATAGAAATAGGTGCTCCAATGTATAATAATTCTTATGCTTAAGACCGTTTTAAAACTCTCCAATCAAAGGTAACAACTCCACAGTTGGGGTTAGTCAACACCGTGTTCATATATTGGTGTTATACACTATACGAATACTTAGTTGTTAGCAATTGTTATATTTCTTTCTTTTCTCCATTATGAAAAACTCTGTAGTACTTATTT
>CAKMZM010000201.1 GCA_929200365.1 uncultured Flavobacteriaceae bacterium
TTGTTTTTATTTCATTCCATCCTTTATGGTGTTGTTCTTTTCTCATAAATTTATTTTTTAATATTGTGTGCTTACAATTCTTTCTTTAAAAATTGTGCAGTATAACTTTTTTTATCTTTTACAATTTTTTCTGGGGTACCTGTAGCTACAATTTGCCCACCATTTTTTCCTCCTTCATATCCAATGTCAATAATATAATCGGCCATTTTGATTACATCCATATTATGTTCAATAATTAGCACCGTATTCCCTTTATCGACTAATTCATTTAGCACCTCCATCAAAACACGAATATCTTCAAAATGAAGTCCTGTTGTAGGTTCATCAAGAATATAAAACGTATTACCAGTATCTCTTTTCGATAATTCTGTCGCTAGTTTGATACGTTGTGCTTCACCACCAGAGAGTGTAGTTGATTGTTGCCCAAGAGTAATATACCCTAAGCCAACATTTTGGATGGTTTTTAATTTTCTTGAAATCTTGGGGATATGCTCAAAAAATAAACAAGATTCATTGATTGTCATTTCTAAGACATCAGAAATCGATTTTCCTTTATATCGAATTTCTAAAGTCTCTCTATTGAATCGTTTTCCCTGGCAGGTTTCGCATTCTACATATACATCGGGTAAAAAATTCATTTCTATTACCCTTAATCCACCTCCTTTACAGGTTTCACACCTTCCTCCTTGTACATTAAAACTAAATCGTCCAGGTTTATACCCTCGAATCATAGCTTCGGGAGTTTTGGCAAATAAACTTCGTATTTCAGAAAAAGTTCCTGTGTATGTAGCAGGATTTGATCTTGGTGTACGACCAATAGGAGATTGATTAATATCTATTACTTTATCAGAGTGTTCGAGACCTTTAATGCTTTTATATGGCATTGGTTTTTTTACACCATTAAAATAATAAGCGTTCAGAATGGGGTAAAGTGTTTCATTAATGAGTGTAGATTTTCCACTACCTGAAACTCCTGTAACAGCAATCATTTTACCTAAAGGAATATCAATAGATACGTTTTTTAAATTATTTCCTGTAGCTCCTTTTAGAGATATAAATTTTCCATTCCCTTTTCTACGTTTGGCAGGAATTTCGATTTCCTTTTTTCCATTTAAATACTCTGCTGTAAGTGTATTGTGTTTTTGTAATTCATAAGGAGTCCCTTGGCTAATAATCTCCCCACCATATTTTCCTGCCAATGGTCCTATGTCTATAACATGATCAGCCCGTTCAATCATATCTTTGTCATGTTCAACAACAATAACAGAATTTCCGATATCCCTTAACTGAACTAGTGAGTTAATTAGCTTCTCATTGTCTCTTTGATGTAAACCAATACTAGGTTCATCCAAAATATATAAAACCCCTACTAGTTGTGAACCTATTTGAGTAGCTAGTCGTATGCGTTGTGCTTCTCCGCCAGAGAGTGATTTACTACTTCGATTTAAGGAAAGGTAGGTAAGACCAACATCGATCAAAAATTGAAGTCTGGCATTAATTTCTTTTAATATTTCTGCCGAAATTTTGTTTTGTTTTTCACTTAAATATTCAGAAAGAGATTTAAACCAATCAGAGAGCTCACTAATATCCATTGCAGATAATTCTGCAATATTCTTTGTATTTACTTTGAAGTATAAAGATTCTTTACGTAGTCTTGATCCTTTGCATGATCGACATTGAATATTATCCATAAAATCTTTGGCCCATCTTCGCAATGAAGTCGAATCATTATTCTTATATGTATTTTCTATAAAGGTAGCTACACCTTCAAAATCAATTTTATAGTCTCGGGTAACTCCAAGAGATTTATTATTTATAGTAAATTTTTCTTTTCCGCCATGAAGAATGATTTGCATGGCTTCTTCAGGAATCTTTTTTATTGGATCACTTAATTTAAAATCATACCGATGTGCTATTAATTCTAATTGTTTGAAAATCCAATTGTTTTTTTGAGGTCCTTGTGGAGCTAAACCTCCATTTTTTATAGATTTAGAATCATCTGGAATAATCTTTTTTAAGTTTACTTCATATAGATTTCCTATACCATTACATTTAGGACAAGCTCCTTTTGGAGAGTTAAATGAAAAGTTATTGGGTTCTGGGTTAGGGTATGAAATACCACTAGATGGGCACATTAAATTTCGACTGAAGAAACGTATCTCTTCAGATTCTTGTTCGATTACCATCAATACATCATTACCGTGATACATGGCAGTATTGATAGTTTCCATTAACCGTTTTGAATTATCCTGATCTTTACTTATCATTAATCGATCTATAACAATCTCTATATCATGAGTTTTATATCGATCGAGCTTCATACCTTTGGTGATGTCTTTAATTTCTCCATTAGTACGTACTTTTACAAAACCCTGTTTTGCAATTTGTTCAAATAATTCTCGATAGTGCCCTTTTCTAGAACGAATAATAGGAGCCAGAATACTAATCTTTTTTTCGGCAAAATCTTTTAAAATAAGATCCTTGATCTGCTCATCACTATAACTTACCATTTTTTCTCCAGTATTATAACTGTAGGCATCACTCCCTCTAGAGAATAATAATCTGAGAAAATCATAAATTTCGGTGATAGTACCAACCGTACTTCGAGGGCTTTTGCTGGTCGTTTTTTGTTCAATTGCAATAACAGGAGAAAGCCCATCAATCTTATCAACATCTGGTCGTTCTAATCCTCCCAAAAATTGTCTTGCATAAGCAGAAAAAGTTTCTATATAACGTCGTTGTCCTTCGGCATATATAGTATCAAAGGCTAAAGAAGATTTACCAGATCCTGATAAACCTGTAATCACTACTAGCTTTTCACGAGGTATGGTAACGTCGATATTTTTCAAGTTATGAACACGTGCTCCTAAAACTTCAATATTTTCTTCTGATGTAACCATAAATTTTGAACCAAGATTGCAAATGTAGTTATTTGGCAGCGTTTTGTGAAATTGGAAAAGTTTCAGTTATGTTAAATCAACATTTTAGCCTTTATTAACATGATTTTCTTAAGTTTTTTTGTTAATATATGTTTAACATTTAAAGATCTGTTTTGTTAAAATGATCGACAAGTTCATTTTTGAAAATTTTACTGCATATTCATTTCATAGTTTTGTTTAAAAAACAATTCATATAACTGAAAAACAATATTTTTAATATGGTAAAAGCGTAATGTAAACGTATTAGTTTTCTTTCGACATGAAAGTGATGTAAGAATTTTAATGAAATTAAGTAGGAATTTTAATGAAATATTGCACAACTGTGTTTTTAAAAAGTTTTATTATCAATAATTGGGAGGGTATTTGATTTTAAAACCAAATTTTGGAAATAAATGTGACATGGTATTATAATCTTTTTTTGAAGTTACTTTATAAATAAAAAATAAAAAATAAGAATCACTTATTTTTTTAACTAAAAAATTAAGTGATTCTTATTTTTTTAAACTATTAATAGACTTTATTTAAAATAGTATGCAAAATTAGTAACTTAATTATTCACAAACTCTTTGAAGGTTTTACTGTTGACTATATAAATAGCCCAATGAAGTCAATACAATAATTCTTCAAAATTAAAACTAATCACGATGAAAAACATGTTCAAAATTGCAATTACCTTTTTTATGGTAATAAATTTTATGCAGGCTCAACAGCAGCAGCATAGACCCAGTGAGCTGGTAAAACAGAAAAAAACACAAAATTCTGATTTTCAAAATATTAACTTGTTTGGTTTGTTAACTACAAAACAAAAGGCAAATGTTAAATTACCGAAAGAGGTTAAAGATTATACTTTACTTTCTCTAGATACTAAAAAACTAGCATCTATGAAGTCTAATGCTCCCAAAACTATAAATTTGGAAATTCCTGGGCAAAAATCTTCGATGGTACTAGAACTAGTTAAAGTAGATATCGTTACAGATGATTTTACAATTGTAGAAATGCCTTCTGGTAAAGTTGTTAAATCAGATAAGACTATTTCACATTATAGAGGAGTAGTAAGAGGTAAAACAAACTCTATTGCAGCCGTTAGTTTATTAAATGGTGAAGTTTCAGGTGTTATTAGTGTAGGTGGTGATAAGGGTAACTTTGTCATGGGACGATTAAAAAACAGTTCAGAGCACATTATCTATGCAGATAACAATTTACTTCATTTACAGGATTTTACCTGTAATGCTCAGGCAAATTATGATGGGTATACAGAAGAAGAATTGTCAAATAACCCTTCTACCAGTAAAGCAGCAGAAAAGTGTGTTAAAGTATACTTTGATCTGGGAAATGATGTTGTAAAAGACAAAGGAGGAAGTAAGCAGGCATCTGATTATCTGCAATCATTATTTAATCAGGTAGCTATATTGTATGCAAACGATGATATGACTGTAAAAATATCACATATAAATGCATGGACTTCTCAAAATCCGTTTAATGATCTGGGTAATTATGCAACATACAGAGAACAAAATGGTATTAATGGAGCAAACCTTGGACATTTTGTTACTTATGATTTTTCTGGAGGTGTAGCATATTTAGGTGCTGTATGTAATCAAAAATATGGATATGCAGTTTCTGGTATTCAGAAAACTTTTAATAATGTACCTACATATTCATTTTCTGTAATGGTAATAGCGCATGAAATGGGGCATAACCTAGGTTCGAATCATACTCAGGCTTGTGTGTGGAATGGTAATAACACTGCTATTGATGGTTGTTATAATGTAGAAGGAAGTTGTGCCAGACCAGGAATTCCATCAGATGGAGGAACTATTATGAGCTATTGTCATGTTACTAATGAAGGAGTTAATTTTACCAAAGGATTTGGTCCACAACCAGGTAATGTAATTCGTAACACTATAAGTTCTTCAAGTTGTCTTACAACATGTAGTACTACTGGTTGTAATACAGGTGATGCTGCAACTGTAACATTTAACAATAATACAGATTGTACTTTAGAATATTTTACAAATAATAGCGCCCAGTTTTCGATTAATTCTAATCAAACCAGACAGGTTTCAACTACAAGAGGAGCAAACTGGGAAGCTAAAAACTCATCTAATGCTACTGTAGATTCTTTTACTATTCAATGTAATCAAAATAGCTATGCATCTACTGGTAATTGTAGTGATGGAGGAGGATCCACTTGCGAGGGAGTACAACCATACTCTAGCGGTACTGTATATTCTGTAGGAGATAGAGTAACATATCAAGGGTATTTATACGAAAGAACAGCTACTGGATGGAAAAATCTGGGACCATGCCCAACTACTTCAAATAATAGATGTGCAGGAGTACAAGAATATTCTAGTAGTGCATCATATACTGTAGGAGATAAGATAACGTATCAAGGAAGTTTATATGAAAGAACAACTACTGGATGGAAAAATCTGGGAAGTTGCGATGCTGCTGCTCAAACTTCTCTACAAAGAGATGGGGTTTTTGGAGAACTAAGTATTAAAGCATATCCTGTTCCAGCAGATGAAGTACTTACAATTGAAGTTAGTAATGTATTAAATACTTCTTCTTCATTATCTATTAAAGATATTAATGGTAGAGTACTAAAAGTTGTTGATTTAGATACTCCTCCAGGAGGAAAAGATCGTCATACTATTAATGTTAGTGCATTCTCTCCTGGAATGTATTTCATTCAGGTAACAGATTCTAAAAAGACAATTACCAAAAAAGTATCTATAAGATAATTATAATATAAATATTTGGGCTATAATAGAGTGGGGTGTAAGCCCCACTTTTTTTAATATTTTTTTGACAAGATGATGTTTTTTTAATACCAAATGAATTATAAAATGCGATATAATAGAGGTAGTTGCTTTCTTTTCTTATGAAGCTGTAAAACTCTTGCGTAGCCTTAGTTATGGAAGTTTTTTACAATAAAAAAAGAGAAAAAATAGACAAGTATACTTATTGTGCTTTATAGTTAATTTGGTATAATAACCTGAAAACAATAGTATTTTTATAGTGAATTGAAAAAGTTTAAACCATTTCAGTTTAAAAAGGCTTAAAGAGAAGCGTAGTACTCAAAAGATTTAAGAATCAATTCATCTGATACTATACAATTGTATTTTG
>CAKMZM010000202.1 GCA_929200365.1 uncultured Flavobacteriaceae bacterium
AAGACCTGTGAGGTCTGTAAAACAACAATTTAATAATATTCTAATAATCAATTGCTTAAATGTTTGTCCTGATTTTTTGTCATGTACTTAGCATATTTAATTTTAGTAGTTTAATGTTTTAACCTTGTTGTTTTTGTGAATTTATTAGGTTGAATACCCCATACTCTTGTTTCTAAGCAGTGAAACGTGATTAGTTATAAAATTCTGGCTACTAATATATTAAAACTTAAAAATACAACTCAGATAAGTGCTTTTTATATTTTAGTTCTGCTTTGTCACCTTACCAGTGGTGTTGGTGAAAACGCGTTAGGGATTGCAGTGAAAATCCCGCAGCCCGACGATAGGAGGAGCGAGGAATTGTAACAAAAAGCCCGACCCGAGAGGGAAACGCCCTTAGATAACAAAGTAGGATTAGTATAGTGTTGTTGTGATATGAAGTGTTTAAATAAATTCTAGTTCAGATTACAATAAAAATAAAGTAAAACCAATAATGTTGGAAGTAATTTCAATATATAATAGATTTTCTGTTACATAAATCGAGTTAAAACTTAGGATACACTTATCTTTGCTTAAAATCATTGTATAATATAATGGATTATCCAGAATTTGCTTCGCCTGTAGTTTCAAAATTACCCGAAGAAGGTATAATAACCTGTACCTCACCCAGTAATATTGCTTTGGTTAAATATTGGGGTAAAAGACCGATACAATTACCCCAAAATGCTTCAATTAGCTTTACATTAGATAGTTGTAAAACAACAACAAGTTTGACATATAAAAAACAAGGGGGTATTAAGGAAGATTTTGATTTTAATCTTTTTTTTGAAGGAGAGCCCAAACCAGATTTCAAACCAAAGATTCGAAGTTTTTTTGAAAGAATTCAGGAATATCTCCCTCTTTTAAACCAATATACATTTACAATAGAAACCAGTAATACATTTCCGCATAGTAGCGGGATTGCTTCGTCGGCTAGTGGGATGAGTGCATTGGCGTATTGTCTGATGCAATTAGAAAAAAAGATAAACCCAGATATTTCGAACTCAGAATATCTTCAAAAATCTTCATTTTTGGCACGTTTGGGATCGGGGAGTGCATGTCGAAGTATAGAAGGGCCAGTTACCGTTTGGGGAGAACATCCAGATATAAACGGGAGCAGTGATGCGTATGCAATACCATTTCCGTTTCCTGTTCATCAAAACTTTGATGAGTATCAGGATACCATCTTATTGATAGATAAAGGAGAGAAACAAGTAAGTAGCACCGTTGGTCATAACCTAATGTACGATCATCCCTTTGCAGCAAAACGGTTTGAACAAGCAACAGCTAATGTATCTAAACTAAAAGAGATATTAATCTCTGGAGATTTAGATGCTTTTATTCAGGTAGTAGAAAGCGAAGCATTGACATTACATGCTATGATGATGACCTCTTTGCCTTATTTTATATTAATGAAACCTAATACATTATCTGTGATTCATAAAATCTGGGAGTATCGAGAAACAACAGGATCTAAAGTTTGTTTTACATTGGATGCTGGAGCAAATGTTCATGTATTGTATCCAAATACCGAAAAAAATCAAGTTTTGGATTTCATTATCAACGAGTTAGTTGCGTATTGTCAGAATGGGCAGTATATTTGTGACAAAATAGGATTAGGTGCAAAAATAGTGTAACTTTATCCTAGTAAGGCGACAAATTAGATTAACTATTTATAGAGATAATGAAATCGAGACGATTAAAAAAAGGTTAATCGTCAAAGATTCTATCTAATCTCTAATAACAATACAAATAATATAGATGAAAGGACCATTATTTTATTCTAAGATACTTTTGTTTGGGGAATATGGTATTATTAAAGATTCTAAAGGTCTTTCTATACCCTATAATTTTTTTAAAGGCGCACTAAAAGTGACAGAAAATCCTGATCAAGAGGCTATACAATCAAATGAGAATCTAAAAAACTTTGCAATCTATCTTGAAAAAATTCAGAATAAAGGAATAGTAGTATTTGATTTTGAGAAACTACATGCTGATATTAATTCAGGAATGTATTTTGATAGTAGTATTCCTCAAGGATATGGAGTAGGAAGTAGTGGTGCATTGGTTGCTGCTATTTATGATAAATATGGAACCAACAAAATTACAGTATTAGAAAATCTTACCCGAGATAAACTATTAAAACTGAAAGAGATTTTTGGACTTATGGAATCGTTCTTTCATGGAAAGAGCTCTGGCTTAGATCCATTAAATAGCTATCTTAGTTTACCTATTCTTATCCATTCTAAAGATGATATAGAACCAGCAGGAATTCCTTCACAGAGCCTAGAGAATAAAAAAGGTGCAGTTTTTTTATTAGATAGTGGTATTGTTGGTGAGACCGCGCCAATGGTTAGTATTTTTATGGAAAACATGAAGCAGGAAGGCTTTCGTAGTATGCTCAAAAACAAGTTTGTTAAGTATACAGATGCTTGTGTAGATGATTTTTTAAAAGGAGATGTCAAATCTTTATTTTCAAATATTAAAGAGCTCTCCCATGTGGTTTTAGATAATTTTAAACCTATGATACCTAAACAATTTCATACCTTATGGAAACATGGTATAGAAACCAATGATTATTACCTTAAGTTATGTGGCTCTGGCGGAGGAGGTTATATTTTAGGATTCACACAGGATTTTGATAAAGCACAGGTATCACTTAAGGATTATAAACTAGAAGTTGTATATAATTTTTAATAAGCATTATTATGCTTACCCGAAAAAACAAACTCGTTCTTCTCAAGCTATTGAGTTTATTTTCTATTGTTAGAGGGTATAATATCTTGATTATTGTATTAGCACAATATCTTACTTCGATATTTATTTTAGCACCCCAGATCAGATTACGACATGTTATTCTGGATCCAAACTTGTTCTTTATTGTATTGGCTTCGGCAGGCGTGATTGCAGCTGGATATATTATTAATAATTTTTACGATAAAGAAAAAGATCTAATCAATAGACCGCAAAAAACTATGTTAGATCGTTTGGTAAGTCAGCGTACTAAACTCACAGGGTATTTTGTGCTTAATTTTCTGTCTGTAGTATGTGCCAGTTACGTTTCTTTTCGAGCAGTTGTTTTTTTCTCTTTATATATTTTTGGAATATGGTTCTATTCTCATAAACTAAAAAAATTCCCTATTATTGGAAATATTATCGCTTCCCTATTAGCAATAACTCCATTTTTTGCTGTATTCATTTATTATAAAAACTTTGACGAAGTTATTTTTGTTCATGCCACATTTTTGTTTTTGATGTTGATTATGCGAGAAATGATTAAAGATTTAGGAAACCTAAGAGGAGATCTTGCCCAGAACTATAAAACGATACCTATTGTATATGGAGAGTTTGTTTCAAAAAGAATAATAAGTATTTTGGTTTTGGCTTCTGGTCTTCCGATTTATTTGCTACTTAACCGATATGAGATTGGATTCATGTACCTCTATTTTTATGTCTGTATCGTATTGCTTTTTGCCTTTTTATTTGGTATATGGAGGTCAGAAGGAAGAACACATTATGTATGGTTGCATAATATTTTGAAACTTATTATTGTAGCTGGAACATTTAGCATTATTTTGATTGATGTAGATATGATTCTGGATAAAATTTTTTGATAAAGAAAAAACGAAGATCGAGTAAAAAAGCATAGTACAGGTATTGAAATTTGACCAGATGAGACACTTTTTGAAAAGTATAGTAGATCTATAAGTAAAAAAGCAACAAAACATGACATATTTCAACCATTTTTTAGGAAAAAGAAAAAGTCAAAATAAGTCTGTTATTACAATTATGTTAAAAGAGATATGTTTTAGCATAAATTAAATTTTGCAGAATATATACTTTTTATATGTTTACTTTTAGCCAATTTAAAAAGTTTAAGCGAGTTCTATAATACATTTATGAAAAATCAATTACTAACAGTTGCATTAGCTCAAATCTCTCCAGTTTGGTTAGATAAAACAGCTACAATTAAAAAAATTGAAAATTCTATTGCTGAGGCAGCTTCCAAAAAAGCAGAGCTTATCGTTTTTGGAGAGTCGGTGTTACCAGGGTATCCGTTTTGGATATCGCTTACAGATGGAGCTCAATTCGACAGTAAAATTCAAAAAGAAATTCATGCGTATTATGCTCATAATTCGATTGTTATCGAAAATGGAGATTTAGATACCATATGTGAACTTGCCGCCGAATACAATATTGCAATATATTTAGGAATCATTGAACGACCGATGGATCGGGGAGGACATAGCTTATATGCATCATTAGTATATATTGATCAAATAGGAGAGATTAAATCTGTACATCGTAAATTACAACCCACCTACGAAGAACGATTAACCTGGGCATCAGGGGATGGTAACGGATTACTTGTGCATCCATTAAAAGCTTTTACTGTAGGAGGATTAAACTGCTGGGAAAATTGGATGCCATTGCCCAGAGCTGCATTATATGGGCAAGGAGAAAATTTGCACATAGCGGTATGGCCAGGCAGCGATTATAATACCAAAGACATTACTCGTTTTATTGCCAGAGAATCTCGCTCTTATGTAATTTCAGTTTCTAGTTTAATGCGAACAGAGAATTTCCCTAAAACTACGCCACATTTGGATGAGATTTTAAAGAAAGCTCCTGATGTTTTAGCGAATGGAGGTTCCTGTATTGCTGGGCCTGATGGAGAATGGGTAATGAAACCTGTGCTAAACCAAGAAGGGCTTTTAATCGAAACATTAGATTTTAACAAAGTATTACAAGAACGTCAGAATTTTGACCCTGTTGGGCACTATTCGAGACCAGATGTAACCCAATTACATGTAAACAGAAAGCGCCAAAGTACAGTTCGGTTTGATGAATAATAGATGTTGTACCTATGCTATAAACAATTATCTTTGCACAAAATTTAAGATATGAGTCGTGGAGATAATTCTGGTAAAGGGAAAACTAGCAGAAGACAGGAAGGAAAAGGAAAGAGCAGATCGAATGCAAATGATAAAGGTAAATCCAATTATGGAAATAAACCTTATGTAAAAGGTAAAGCATTTGCAAAAAAGGCTAGTAATACAGCACCAAAAAAGCTCACCGATTCTGATGAAATAAGACTTAATAGATATGTAGCTAATTCTGGTGTTTGCTCTAGAAGAGATGCCGATTTATATATTAAAACAGGAAGTGTATGGGTAAATGGGAAACCCATTACTGAAATGGGATATAAAGTAAAACTTACCGATGAGGTTAAGTTTGATGGGCGACTTATTACCCCTCATAAAAAAGAGTATGTACTCCTTAATAAACCTAAAGGCTTTGTAACCAGTACAAGTCCCGAGAAAACTAAAACAGTAATGGATCTGGTGGCAAATGCATCTAAATCTGTATTAAAACCAGTAGGTAGACTAGAAAGAAATACAACTGGATTATTACTCTTTACCAATGATGTAGATTTAGAAAAGAAATTAACACATCATAAAAGTGGAGTTCGCAAAATATTTCATGTAGAATTAGAACGTAACCTGAAATTTGAAGACCTTCAAAAGATAGAAAAAGGAATCAAATTAGAAGAAGGCTTTATAAATGTAGATGAAATCTCTTATATAGAAGGCACCTCTAAAAATGAAATAGGAATTGAATTACAATCTGCAAAAAATGGAATTATTCATAAACTTTTTGAGCACCTTAATTACAGTGTAGTTAAATTAGATAGAGTAATCTTTGCAGGATTAACCAAAAAAGATCTTCCTCGCGGTCATTGGAGAATACTTACAGAACAAGAAGTAATTAATCTTAGGATAATGTAATTTCTTATTAAAGAGTAACAAATTGTAAAAATCTAACATTGGCTATTTAATAATTAAAATATCTTTAACAACTGTTAATGAATAGAGCGATTAGGCTCTACTGCCTAATACGAAAAAAATAAAGCAGAAAATAGT
>CAKMZM010000203.1:0-2789 GCA_929200365.1 uncultured Flavobacteriaceae bacterium
TTTTTAAATACACGATTAAAAGAGGTTTTACTGTTAAAACCCGAATCATAACCGATGGCTTCAATTTTGTAATTTTGATATTTAGCATTTTTTAAAAGCCTTTGAGCATTGCTTACACGGTAAATATTCATAAAGCTGTAGAAATTCTTTTCGAAAGATACAGTTAAAACTTCTGATAAATGATGTGTATTTATTTGTAACTTTTTTGCCAAATCTAATGGAGTTAGTTCAGAATTCAAATAAGGTCTTTCTTTTTCCATTAATTCTAAAACCTTATTCATATAATATTCTCTGTCTTCTTGTTTTAAAGAAGATGTTTTATATTTTTCTCTATTTTGATTTGCCTGTTTTTCTTTTGATAAAAGCTGCATACTTTCTTTTAATGATATATATTGATTTTGCAACCATTTATAATCGGTTTGCAGCTGTTTATTTTGCAGTTCTATTTTTTTCTTTTTTTTGATATTATAGAAGATAAAACCACTTAAACCGATAATAAAAAATAAGCCGAAAACAGTAATATAAAGCATGTTGGCTCTATACTTATTTTTTTGATTTTTTAGCTTAATTTTACTTTGTTCTGTCGAAGCCAATACAGCAGTAGATTTATGTTCCTCTAAATAATCAATACTTAACTCGGTATAACGTTTTTGGGATTTTTGAGCATTTTCAAAATCTTTTAGCTTTTCATATACCTCTGCCAGATTTTGTTCTGCACGCATTTCTATTTTTTTATTGTTTTTCTCTATTGCAATTCTTTTTGCTTCGAGTAAGTATAACTTAGCAGAATCTAATTGCTCTAACCCTTTAAAAGCGTTACCTAAATGAAATTTAATCCAATCTTCTTTATGTTTGGCAGTTTTGATATTAATGTTTTGCTTTTCGGCTTCTTTTGCATAAACCAGTGCCAGATTAAACTCTTTTTTCTCTTTGTAGATTTCGCTTAGGCTCGCCAAAGAATGTGATATTAAAAAATGATGATTTTCTTTTTTTGATAATTCATATACTTTTTTATGATATCCTATAGCTTTGTCATAATTTTCTAATTTTGAATAGGTACTAGCAATGTTTGATAAAATTGCACCCATTGTATATGTATTTTTCTTTTGATTTTGGCACAAAGCAAGTGCTTTTTCAAGAATTTCTATTGCTTTTTCATACGATCCTATTTCACCATAAATACCAGCCATATTTTGCATGGTTGCAATTTTTGTTTTTTGAATCCTAGTTGTACCAGGTAATTCTTCGGATTTTTCTAAAACACTGATATAAAAACTTAGTGCTTTTTTCAATTCTCCCCTTTTTATATAAAAATTACCTTTGTTCATTAAGCCTAGCAACTCAAAATTTTTAAAATGATGTTTTTTTGCGAAAGTATATAGTGAATCAAAATATTTTTTAGAAATAGAAGCGTTAGATTTTTCAAAATGATCTACTCCTAAATCATAATACTTTTCTGCTTTTTTGTAGGCCAAAGAATCTATCCCTTTGTTAAGATTTTGAGCATTAATTAGCATAGTAGGAACTAATATGAGAATAAAAAAGACAATACTGGCTCTTATTGGGGACATCGATTAGGTTTATACTATACAACAATAATGAAGTGATTTACACTTTATTTGGTTGAAACAAAAAAGTAAAACCCCTTCAATAAATAAAATTTAAATATACCGATTTATAGTAAAATATATATGAAGTGATTTACACTTTATTTGATTGAAACAAAAAAAATGTAAACCTGTGACTATTTCAACCCCTTAAGATGGTAACAGGTCAATTGAAATATATTTTAAGCATTAATATCAGAGATAAAAATCTTGCTTCTGGCATCTGCGAATGACTTTGCTTTTCAAGGATGGCAGGTCATTTTATACATCATCAAAATCAACAGTAATTGATGCAGAAGTTGGATGTGCCTGACAGGCAAGAACCAGTCCTTCTGCAATTTCTACATCGGTAAGAATACTATTCTTTTCCATTACAGCATTACCTTCAGTGATTTTGCAAATACAAGAACTGCATACACCTCCCTGGCATGAATAAGGAGCATCAATATCTTGATCAAGTGCCGCATCAAGAATTGTCTTTTTTTGATCCATGGTAAAGTTAAATTCTTCATCATCAACCAATATTTTAATATTAGATTTTCCTTCGAGATCAGTATCAATTTCTGTTGGCTGGGCACTGCTGGTAAATAGTTCAAAATGGATGTTGTCTTTAGTAATGCCATTCTCCAGTAAAATTGAAGTCACTGTATTGATCATTTCTTCGGGACCACATAAATAAAATCCAGAAAATGTACTGTCTTTAAATTTGTTTTTCAGTATATAATTGACAGTTGATTTTTCAATTCTTCCAAAATGAGCATTATCTTCCTGACTTCTGCTATATATAAATTCTATAAACAGACGATCTGGATATGTTACCTGTAGTTCTAATAATTCTTTACGAAAAATCGTTTCCTCGGGTGTTTTATTTCCATAAACTAATACAAAACGACTATTAGGTTCTTGTTCAAGAACAGCTTTGATCATACTCATCACCGGGGTAATACCACTACCAGCAACAAACGCTGCATATGTATTAGTCACCTGCTGATTGGGAATAAGTATAAAATTACCTTCAGGAGTATGAACATCCAATATATCCCCCTCTTTTAATTTATGATTGGCAATAACAGAAAATGTGCCTCCAGATATTTCTTTGACAGTCACTTTAAGAATATTACTTTTTGGTGAACTGCAAATAGAATATGCTCTACGCACTTCTTTTCCTTCTACTTCAGTTTT
>CAKMZM010000203.1:2889-5938 GCA_929200365.1 uncultured Flavobacteriaceae bacterium
ATTCTTTAAATTTTTAGCAAAAATAGTAAATGCAACAAAAGCAAATAGGTTTTATGAAAAAATCTAAGTAGTTCTTAAATTTATTCTTGTAACAAAAACACGTTTTTGATTACTAAATAGGTAATGAACTCCATCACTCTAAACAATTAAAAAAACTATAAACTAGCTCTTTTATGACATAAAGTGATCAAATCACTTCAAACAATTTCCCTGGCAAAGGTTTTATAACTCCTTTAAGTTCCATATTGAGTAAAATAGAGGCAACTTTAAATGTGGGGATATGACACTGTAGTGCTATAACATCTAATAGTTCTTTTCCGTTAGCATTCAGAAAATTGTAAATTTTTTTTTCTTGTTGATCTAACTCTACAAATAATTGTTTCTGTACAGCAGGTTGTATATTTTTATCAGGATTCCAATTGAGCATATAAATCAGATCGGCAGCACTGGTAAGTATATGAGCGCGCTGGGTTTTGATCAGCATATTACATCCTTTACTTAAAGGATCATGCGCACGACCTGGTACAGCAAATACATCTCGGTTATAGGAATTAGCAATATCAGCAGTAACTAATGAACCCCCTTTATCAGCACTCTCTATTACTACAGTTGCTTCACTAAGGCCTGCAATAATTCGATTGCGGGCGAGAAAATTTTTACGATCAAAAGTATCTGTACTCCAGAAATCTGTAAAAAACCCTCCGTTTTCTTCGATTTGAGCAACATATTTTTTATGTGTTTTAGGATAGATTTGATTTAAGCCATGAGCCAAACAACCCACAGTTTGTAGATTATGTTTAACCGCTGCGCGTTGTGCTGTGATATCTACACCATACGCAAAACCCGATACGATAACAGGATTTACAGGAGCTAGAGTTTCGATGAGTTCTTCACAAAACTGTACTCCATATCGTGTTACCTGTCGCGTACCAACAATACTCAGCATTTTTTTGTGCTGTAGGTCAATATTTCCAGAACTAAATAATACTACTGGTCCATCAATGCAATGTTTTAACTTTTCTGGATACTCATGTTGATCATACATCAGGTAATTGATATTATTTTCCTGTATAAATTTCAGTTCGTTTTCTGCAGCTTTCCGATGCTCAGGATTATGCAAATCTTTGACCTTTACTTTTCCAATTCCATCAATCTTGAGCAGATTATTTGTTTTTTCGGTAAGTACTGCTTCTGCATCACCCACTTCACCTATTAATTTTTTGATAGAACCATCCCCAAGATTGGTTACTTTTTTAAGGGTAAGTAAAGCGAGAAGTTTTTCGGTAGTCATGTAATAATTTGTAAGTCAGTGCAAGAAACAAAAAAAAACGAAACTGTTGATAAATTCAGCGCTTAGAGTTTAAATGACCTTCATTTTTTTATACCTTTGAAATAATTAATTTTCACTAACAAAGAAAGTACATTTTTTAGAAGGGGGTAATGAATAACACAGCGAAGTACATAAGCGAACTATTATATCGATATGAGTGCATCATCTTACCAGGTTTTGGAGCGTTTTTAACCAGACGTCAACCTGCTACAATCCAAGATGGCACTAATACTTTTTATCCTCCTCAAAAACTAATTTCTTTTAACAGCCAGTTACTAAATAATGATGGTTTATTGGCCAATTATATCGCTTCTGTAGAAAATATCTCATATACAGATGCTGTTGCCAAAATACAACGTTATGTTTTATCTCTTAATGAAAAGATGGCAAAGGGGCAAAGGGTAGAGTTAGATAAAATCGGCTCATTCTATACTTCTGTAGAAAATACGTTACAATTTGAGTCTTTACAAGAGGTAAATTATCTTACAGAAGCTTTTGGATTACAATCCTTTACATCTCCTGTAATTAAACGGAATATTGAAATCAAGCGTGAAGCATATAAAGAGGATGTAGAAGCTATTGAAGAAGTAATTCCGCTTACGTTTACACCAGAAAAACGTAGTGAACGCCCTTATTTACAATATGCAGCTGTGGCAGCAATCCTATTGGGGGTTGGTGGTTTTTTTGGTTTGAAACAAGTTAGTGATACCAATGTAAGTTATAATAATAAGGAATGGCAAAAAGCCAATCAAGAGATTGAAAACAGAATACAGGAGGCTACTTTTGAAATTTCTAACCCATTACCTGCTATTAATCTCAATATTATAAAAGGTAAAGAAAATAGTACTACAACTCCTGAAATATCGAATACTGTATCAGGAAGTTTTCATATCGTAGCGGGTGCTTTTAGAATTGCATCTAATGCAGATAGTAAAGTACAAAAACTTAAAAAACAAGGGTTTAATGCACATCTTATTGGAGTAAACAGATATGGTTTACATCAGGTAGCATACGAAAGTTATGAAAACCGTTCTGAAGCAATACAAGCGCTAGCCAGAATTAAAAGAGAAGAAAGTTCTAAAGCTTGGTTATTGATTAAAAAGTAATCCAAGATCATAATATTACAATTATATATTGTAAGAAGAAATCTGTGACTCCACAATAGAATTACTTTGATCTAAAGTATACATGCTTATAAACTAATACCAGTTATTATTTTCTCATTATGGTATTACCTCATATCTTTGCAAAAATTTAAAATTGCATGGAATCCAGACATCCTTCAGAATCTCTTACTACATTAACCGATTTGGTATTAACAGGAGAAACCAACCCTTTAAATAATTTATTTGGAGGAGAACTTTTAGCTCGTATGGATCGCGCAGCGGGAATTTCTGCAGGCAGGCATTCTCGGCGAATTGTGGTAACCGCTTCGGTAAATCACGTTGCTTTTAATAAGGCCATTCCATTGGGTAGTGTTGTAACTGTAGAGGCAAAAGTTTCCAGAGCTTTTAGGACCTCTATGGAGGTTTATATTGATGTTTGGGTAGAAGACCGCCAGAGTGGAGAAAAAACAAAAGCTAATGAAGCTATCTATACCTTTGTTGCTGTAAATGAAACTGGTAACCCTGTAGCTGTACCTTCTATCACCCCAGAGACAAAGCTCGAAAAACAACGATACGATGCTGCATTACGCCGTAAACAGTTAAGTCTGGTACT
>CAKMZM010000204.1 GCA_929200365.1 uncultured Flavobacteriaceae bacterium
TTTTTCGCCAGAATCAAAAAAGTTTAAACCACTTCGTAGTGAGATTTACTATTTGTGCTCTCTATAGGTTTCTAACAGGTTCATTGTTGCAGTAATAAGATCTTTGGTTTCTAATAATAATCCAAAATACAAAGTGGTGTTTTTTGGGCTGTTTTCTTCGGTTCTCGTTCTGGCAACTTGTTTGTCAATTTTTTGATTTACCTTATTAAAGAGTTCTTGTTTTTCATTAATAATAGTATCAATATGATCAAAATCTCTATCACTAAATGCTTTTTTGATCTGCCCGAACAACTCATTTAATTGTTCTTCGATTTCTTTTAAATCTTTAATCTGGTTAAATCGAAGTTTTTTATGGTTGTTGTTTACGTGTTTATGACTTGCTTTGGCAATATATTCTAAAGACTGAGACATATCTTGCAGATACCCTAAAATATTAATATAAAAATTACTGGCACCTATACTAGACTCATCTAGATTCTTGATAAAGTAGAATATATTATCTCTTAGTTCTTCAACTTCCTCGTCTAGTTTAGCAATTCCTTTTTTACTTTTCTTTAAGGCGATTAAATCATATTTTATAAGGCTTTCTATAGTGCTTGTGTAAATTTTATTTCCTCGGTTTACAAAGGATTTGATGTTATCTGCACTTTCTTCGATAACTCCCTGAACAGAGCTGCTCTCAGAGTTTTTAAGACTGTCTTCTTCTTTTTCTGCTTTAACTCTTTGTCTGTAATTAATAGTATTTCTTGCCAAAAGCAATACAGCAACGAGTAGTAGTACCGCTACCATTATAGGGCCACCAAGATTAATTAAAAATGCTACCGTTGCAGCTGCGACAAATGCACTTATAGCAGTAAAGAACCATCCGCCAATTACATTAAGTACTCCTGCCACACGATATACAGCACTTTCTGTTCCCCAGGCTCTATCTGCTAATGAAGTACCCATGGCTACCATAAAAGTAACATAGGTTGTAGAAAGTGGTAATCCCATAGAAGTTGCGATAGAAATTAAAACTCCTGCAGTCATAAGGTTTACGGCAGCTCTCACCATATCAAATGCAGGCATTTCATAGGTTTTGTTCTTTGGTAAATTTATAACCGGTTTGGTAAATCTTTTTTCTATGAACTCCATTGCAGGTTTTGGTGTAATTGCACCAAGCCCCTGAGATATCAATACAGTACTTCTTACAACACCTCTTGATAGAAAATTTGGTTTAAAACGTTCTTTTGCTTCTCCTTCTCTGGAAAGGTTAATTTCTGTCTCGGCTACATATCGGGCTTTTTTTGAAAACCACAATGTGAGTACCATTATTATTCCAGAGCCAAATAATAATAAGGTTGGAGTATCTACTTTCTTGGCTAAAACATCCATAGAAAACTCTGTAGCTGGAACCCCAGAAGCTACCCAGGCTTCATAAGATTGCCACCCTGCAATAGGTACACCAATAAAGTTTACCAAATCATTACCCGAAAAAGCTAATGCTAATCCGAATGTACCCACAATAATAATAAGCTTATAGATATTTACTTTAAAGAAATTAATAAGGATATAAGATAGTACTGACCATAATACAAAACTGGCAGCTACAATTTGAAACACATAAGTTTCTAGAAATCCTCTTAAAGTCATTTTGATTATTCCTGAATCACCATCTATTTTAAAAAGATTTTCCTGAGCTTTTGCCAGTTCTTTTACACTTTGGTATGTGCTTCCAAAATAATTGTTAGCCCAGTCTAATAGTCCTTCGGGACCGCTATTGTATACAACATCAACTATAGCTTTGGCATAATTAGTTCCTTTAATTCCTTTCATGAAAATGAAATACAATAATGCAGTTAATGCAATACCTCCAAATAAAGCACCAACCCATTTGGCTTTCTTTTCAAAATTATAGGATAGTAACAAACGGGTGATAAATTGTACGATAGCACCTGTAGAGAAGGCTATGACTACAGATAGTAGAATACCGCTTACAATTTTTGTTGCAGTCTTGGTATTAATGTAATTTCCTATATCAGAAAAGGTTAATCCCTGATCTGCTCCAATTTTAATTAATGCGATAGATACTGCTGCTCCCAAAAGATTAAATACAATAGATACTGTTGTCGAAGTAGGCATCCCCAGCGTATTAAAAAAGTCGAGAAGGAGTATGTCGGTAATCATAACCGCCATAAAAATGATCATGATTTCATCAAAATAAAATTCACTGGGATTAAAAATTCCTTTTCTTGCTACTTCCATTAATCCACTAGAAAAAATAGCGCCAGCTGCAATACCAATACTGGCAACAATCATTATAGTTCTAAAAGACACTGCTTTAGAGCCAATGGCAGAATTCAGGAAGTTAACAGCATCATTGCTAACTCCCACAATAAGATCGGCAATCGCCAAAATCGCTAGTGCAACTACCATTAATAAATAAATATTATCCATATTCTTTGTTTAAAGTGCAAATATTATAATCAATTCTGAGCTTAATGTTATCAAATTGTTATGTATTAGCTTGTGATTTAGAAATGTATATCAAATTGTAATCTATACATTAATTCATTACCATTTTTTGTGTTATAACTTACATCAGATTGAATTTTTAAACTATGTCCTGCTATATATTTTGATACTCCCAGAGTATATTCTTCTTCAAGAGTTTTATTTACAATGGCATCATAATTAAGACTGGTGTAGCGCCCTGCTACTTCCCAGTTGTTTTTAAATAAATATCCAGCCTGAAGATTTAATGCATTACCAACCTGAACTATATCTCCTGTTGGTGTCCCATCTTCTTCTACTGCAATGGCTTCATTTGCATCTCTATCAGCAAATTCTCCCATAAAAGAGAAACCTTTATACTTAAATACTGCATCTACAAATATGGTAGAGATATTGGTTTCATAAAAACCAGTATTGGTTTGCATATAAGAACCTTGATTACTTCTGTTTTTTACAGCATCGGCATTAAAATCATAAGTTGCCGCCAGCATTAATTTAGGAGTTTGTTCTCTCTTAAGATCTCCTCCTTTATAATCTCCTTTACCTTTAAATTTGCCAAAAGGTAATAATTCGATTCTTCCTGTATATTGATGCCCCCCTAAATTCCCACTGGTAATATTTCTTCCTTCTCCCTGAGAGATAGCAAAAGCTTCTCTAACGATAAATTTATCAGATAATTTAAAGTGATATCTTAACTGTATTCCCAAATCGCGATCTATATTAAATCGACTATTTAATCTGGAACGATCTACTAATTGCAAGTTTGCCGAAGAAATAACACGTTCTACATTACCAGGGAGTTTTGTTTGTCCGGCCCAAAGCGTAAAGTTTTTATAGAAATTCCATTTGATAACCGCATCAAAAATATAGCGAGGTGCATTACTGGTAAATTCTGAAGCTCCTGAAATATCTCTGTTAGATAACCCCAATTCTATTTTATATTGAAGTTTTGGGCTATAGGCAAAACCACCAAATTTTAAACGTGCTCTTCTTACCAGAAAATGGGTTTCTGGTTTACTATAATTATCATCATTAATACTCCAACCAGTAGTAGAAAGTAATTGAAATCTGGTTGCAAATTTCATGCTCCATGAGCTATCTTTGGCAACAACATTTAGAATTCCTTTCCCAAATTTAGTCTCAGTAATTTCTTGAGCATTTACAAAACAAAGCGTAAATAGAACTAACGCTGTTAGTGTATTCTTTAATTTCATAATCGATACTTATTTTTGTCGCTTGCAAAGAACTCATATCAATATTAAGTAAATGTTAACTTAATGTTTTATAATGATTATTTTAGTACATGACAAAAATTAACTGTGAATAGTAATACGCCTAATAATTTTATGGTTTATCAAGACCTCACAGGTCTCTAAGATCTGTGAGATCTGTAAAACAAAAATTTAATAATATACTAATAATCAAACACTTAAATGTTTGTCTTAATTTTTTGTCATGTACTTAGGATGATTATATTAAATGAACTCATTTTGAGGTATTACGAATTGATAACTATTTAACTTTTGAGTAAATTCAAATCAAAAAGGATGTACCTTATAATAGAAGTGGTTTAAATATTTCTAAAAACTATCAACGAATATTTTATAATTTTTAAAATCTTGGTAAGTTAAAGAGTAATACTCCTACTTTGTTATTTTACCAATGGTGTTGGTAAAAACGCGTTAGGGATTGGAGTGAAAACCCCACAGCTCGACGATAGGAGGTGCGAGGAATTGTAAGGAAAAGCCCGACCCGATAGGGAAACGCCCTTAAATGACAAAATAGGGATAATTACAATAGATTAGTTTGCTACACCTTTACTTGCTTCCATTCTCCTTTTCTAAAGTAGATAATCCCGATTACTGCGATTAAAATTTCGGCAAGAGTAATAGCCAGAAATACTCCCATTGCACCCCAATCAAACACCAAAGCTGCGAGATATGCAAATGGTAACTGAAATACCCAGAAACAAAAGAAATTAATGATAGTAGGAGTTCTGGTATCACCTGCTCCGTTAAAAGATTGTATAATCACCATTCCATAGGCATAAAATACATAACCTGTAGCAATTACACGCAAACTTAAGGCTCCATATTCTATAATTAATGCTTCATCACTAAAAATTCTTATAATTGCTTCTGCAAATAAGAGATAAAATACAGATACAACAAGCATAAAATATGCGTTGTATTTTCCTGTTTTCCATACCGATTGTTCGGCACGCTCTGGTTTTGCAGCTCCTAGATTTTGGCCTACCAATGTAGCTGCAGCATTACTCATTCCCCACGAAGGCATTAATGTAAACATTAATACTCTAATCGCAATCGTGTATCCTGCCAGAACTTCACTACCAAATTCGGCCATAATTCGCATCAGGAATACCCAGCTAGATGTTCCTATAATGAATTGCCCAATCCCTCCCAAAGAGACTTTGATCAGATTACCCATAATTGCTGCACGAAAAACAATATCCTTAAAGGCAACTTTAATTTTGCTCCAGCCATAAAAAAGAATTAATAATTGAAATAGTACTGCACTACCTCTACCTATTGTAGTAGCAATTGCCGCTCCCTGAACACCAAAAGCAGGAATAGGACCAAATCCAAAAATGAAAATCGGATCTAGAATGATATTTAATATATTAGAAAATATTAATACCCGCATTGCCACAGAAGCATCACCTGCTCCTCTAAATACAGCATTGATTAAGAACAGCAGCATAATGGTTATATTTCCTCCTAGTAATACCTGAGTATAGCCATATCCATCTGCAATGAGACCGGGTTTAGCCCCCATAAGTCCTAGTATTTCTTTCGGAAAAATGATTCCTATGCCACTAATTATTGCTGCTACTACTATTCCTAAAAGTATAGATTGTATTGCTGTTTGTGAAGCACCATTTATGTCCTGTTCACCCACTCTACGGGCAACGATTGCGGTAACCCCCATACTAAGACCAATAGCAACAGCATATACCAAGGTAAGCACAGATTCTGTTAGCCCTACAGTAGCTATTGCATTAGCCCCAAGACTAGAAACATAATAGGCATCTACCAGAAAAAATATAGATTCCATCATCATTTCGAGAACCATAGGCACAGAAAGCATAAAAACGGCTCTGCGAATACTCCCTGAAGTGAATTCTTGCTCTTTACCAGTTAGTGCAATTTTGAAATACGAAAATATACGTGTAAGTGTAATTTTTTTTTGAGTCATTATAATAAGAATTACGAATTGAAAAAATAAACAAGAAATACTAAAGAAGGAATCCTTAGCTTCTAAATCGAGGAGTTTCTATGCGCACAATTATGTACATAATTCTTTTATAACTTCATAACGAAACAAATATCAAGCATTATTTTTGATTTACAAAATTTAAATTTGAATTCATTTTGATTTTTTCTGTTAGTGAGGATTTTGAACTCTTAA
>CAKMZM010000205.1 GCA_929200365.1 uncultured Flavobacteriaceae bacterium
ATTAGAGTACAAAAACATGAATCTTGTAGGCAAAAACATTATTCAAGATAGTTCACTGATAAGTATACATTCATAATCTTATGACTAAATAAAAATGAAATTTACAATCTAAGAAATCAAAAACAACAAAGATGCTATATAACTATATCCCATTATAACTTAGTTATGATATTAACCTATAGTGCATATCTCAATAAAAAAATATAAGTTATTTTTATATACTATATACCGAAAAAGCAGAATCTATTGTTAAAATGGAAAAATTAAATACAAATACGTTACTATATTTTAATAATAAACTCTCATCTTTACAATTAAATTAATAATCTATAGATGATTATAAAACTAACCTAATAGTGATGAGTGTGTGTTTATCACTAAAATCAAATCAATTATTTATGAAAACAAAAATATTAATTTTACTAAGCATATTTGCTTTAGGGACCTCTATTGATGCTCAAGCACAAAAACTTAAGAAATTTGGTGGTTTAACCGAGAAAAAGATAGGTCCAAAAACTATAAAAGTACCATATACAGATATTGTAACCTATCTTGGGTATGCAGCACCAGGTAATGAGGATGAAATAAAAGATGGAAAGAAATTTTACTATATCTATGTTTGGGTTCCTGCTGTAGCTCCCGAGCTTGGTATAAGAATGATGTCTCCTGTAGGTAAAAATAAAGTAAAAGGAGCTACAGAATCTGCAGCGTATACAGAAAATGCAAAATCAACTGATTTTTTTGACACCTACATTACTTTAGAGCGTTCTGACATTATAAGCAAAGACAAAATTAGTGCAGAGGCAGCAAAAAGTGCTAACTGGACTGTTTTGGAACGTAATGATGATAGTAGTGAAATGCCTAAACAACCTAGCGGAAGTAGTTACAACTCTCTATTAAGATATAAAAGTGTGGTTGGGGATCCTCTTAAAGCATTAACTGTTGGATTGTACCGTATCGGTTTTACCACATACAAAACTGGTGAAGTAAAAGGTACTTTCATAGCTCAGGTTGCTGCTCCTATTAAATTACCAGGAGTTGTGATGGCTAAAACTATCGAAGAATTAAAAAAAGGATTATAATATATACAACCTAATTTAATAAACACACACTTGCTGGTTATTCCCATACATTCTTTTAAAAGAATGTATGGGAATACTTGTTTTATGCATATCCCTACAAAGGTATTTTAGATTTCATTTTTTCTACAATACGATAGGCTGCAGGGCATATTGCTATATTTTTCAGTGTTAAATTAGATATCTGTTGAAATTTTTTACGATCTGTATGCGGGTACTCCCGACATGCTTTTGGTCTTACCTCATAGATGCCACAGTAGTTATCTGCACCTAGAAAAATACATGGAGTTTTTTGCAATACCAAATCCCTATCCTCATCTGTTCTAAGATATTGTTCTTCAAACTGTCGAGGTTTAATTTTAAAAAACTTTGCAATACGCTCTACATCTTTATCGGTAAATAACGGTCCCGTAGTTTTGCAGCAATTAGCACATTCTAAACAATCTGTATTACTAAACTCATCATCATGTAACCCCTGCATAATATGATCTAGTTTTTTAGGTGGTCTTTTTTTTAGTTTAGTAAAGAACTTTTTGTTCTCGTTATGTTTATCTTTGGTCAGTTTTGGTAATTGGTCTATGAATTCTTGCATAGCACAAAAGTAAGACTTTTGAGAGTTTTGATTACCAAGTATTGTTTCTCATAATCATAAATCACACCTCATGAGTAAAGATATCTTCGGAAAAGCTATCAAAGATTTTTACAATAAAAAATACACTGAAGATATTATTGTACAGGCAAATGATTTTGATGATGATCATATCCCTATCCCCTACCTGTTTAGAACTTATACCAAAATGCCAAGAATAGAACAAAAGGCATTGGATCTTTCATACGGAAAAGTATTAGATGTAGGCTGTGGAGCAGGAAGTCATAGCTTGTTTCTTCAAAATGAACAAAAATTGAATGTAACTGCTATAGATATATCTGAAGGTGCTATCGAAATCTGTAAAAAAAGAGGAGTACAACATACAATGGTACAAGATATTTATGATCATAGTAGTGCTACATACGATACCATACTATTTTTAATGAACGGTAGCGGGATTATTGGTACTATGGATCATATTGATCGGTTTTTTACCTATATTAAAACAATTCTTGCTCCCACAGGTCAGATTTTAATGGATTCATCAGATATTTCCTATCTTTTTCAAGATGATGATGAAGGCTTTTGGGTAGATGTCTCTACCAAATATTATGGAGAAATGCAGTATAGATTAAAATATAAAAAGCAAGAATCAAAATGGTTTGATTGGTTATATATTGATTATAATACACTTCAAAATGCCGCTAATGCCAATGGTTTACTATCAGAATTAATAGTTGAAGGAGAAAATAACGACTACTTGGCTAGGTTTACCATAGCATATTAACTAAACTACTATCGGTTTTAATCCAACAGGTTTATGTTCTGACTTAAATTAGCTAAAAATCAGTACTAAACTCAATAATTTAGTAGCTTTCTAGCTCTTGAAAATCTAAAATCATAACAGCACTAAAGTCTTCGTTTAAAGGCAAAGGATTTTCTCACATTTCTCGATAAAAACATTAGAATCTTTATAATAACATTGATGGTATAATCTTTGTGACAAAGAAATCATTTAATAAATCAATCTTAAAGTAGACATAAGACCTTTATTTACTTAGTTATAACCTTTAAAAAAGAAATCCTGTGCAAATAACAAAACTCTTTGGTTACCTATTGATCTCTTCTTTTATTCTTATTGGATGTTCTAACGACGATGATAACACACTTGTTTCAATCGCATTACAAGCAAGAAACAAAAAACCTTTGGGTAGTTCTGCAAATGATCTGCTAAGTGCAACCAATTTTAATAGTATAACTATCGAGATTGTAGCTGTACAAGGGTTCGAGCCTACCACAGCAGCAATACAAGGGTTTAGAGAGTTTTTACAAGATCGATTATTTAAACCCAACGGAATTACGATCACACAACGTTCTATACCTTCTTCTGGTAAAGCTCCATTTTCTATTGAAGAGGTAGCAAAAATAGAAAATACCACCAGAACATTATTTAATAGGGAAGATGATATCACTGTATATGTATATTTTGCAGATGGAAGCAAAGAAAATGATACTAATGAGCAAGTAACTTTAGGTTCTGCATACCTAAACACCTCGATGGTAATCTATGAAGGTACATTACGTAAATTAAGCGCAAGACCTAGCTCTCCTTCTCTAAGCAGTATAGAAACTGCTACATTAAATCATGAATTCTCCCACCTGCTAGGCTTGGTAAATCTTGGTACCCCATTACAATCACAACATGAAGATACTGATGCAAGCAATCATTGCAATGTGTCGAGTTGTTTGATGGAAGCTGCTATAGAATTTGGTAGCGGAATGATGGGTCTGGGTAATGTAATTCCGCAACTAGATGCACAATGTATTGCTGATCTGCAAGCAAATGGAGGTAAGTGAAATATATCGTTGAAAACCAGAGTATTAAAACCCTAAAAAAATTAATAAAAAAGCACCATCTGTTTTGATTCTGGTTTTTTAAAAGTGAAACGGTCTATATTTTTTTATAAGATACTAGTATTATCTAATATACTTTTTCTCCATCAATATAAGTAGCTTTCACTTTTGTATTGGGAATCTGATCTTCATCGATCTCCATAATATCCTCTTCAAGGATTATAAAATCAGCAAATTTTCCTGTGGTGATACTACCTTTTTCATGTTCTTCGAAGTTACTGTAGGCTGCCCAAAGCGTCATTCCTTTTAGAGTCTCTTCTCTACTAAGTGCATTTTCTTTTTGAAAACCACTTTCTGGGTATTGTTTTAGATCTTTTCGAGCTACCGCAGCATAAAAAGTATAGAATGGACTCACATGCTCTACAGGATAATCTGTACCCAAAGCAATTCTACCTGTTTTTTCTAATAACTTTTTATAAGCGTATGCTCCTTTTATGCGTTCTTCTCCCAATCGCTCATCTGCCCAATACATATCACTTGTAGCATGAGTTGGCTGCACACTCATTACCAGATTATTATCGAGGATTTCAAATTCTTCGGGAGCTACCACCTGGGCATGCTCTACTCTCCATCTTCGATCAGATTTATTCTGTAATACTTCATAATATGTTTTCATGACCACTGCATTGGCCGAGTCGCCAATAGCATGTGTATTCATCTGAAAAGGTGATCCCGCTAATCGTTTTGCCAAAGTCTTAAATTCATCATTTCCTATAACCATAGCTCCATAATGATTTTCCTGATCGGCATAAGGTTGTTTTAATGTAGCACCTCTAGATCCTAATGCTCCATCTGCATACACTTTGAAAGAAGAAACATTTAACTTATCGGTTTTATGCACTCCTTTTTTCAGATAATAATCTACATATTCGGGTACATTACTCACCATAGCATACATCCTTATTTTAAGTTCATTTATTTTCTGTAAGCTATCTATCAATGTGATCACTTCGGGACTCAATCCCGCATCATCTACAGTAGTTAATCCATACCCAAAATTAATCTTCTCTGCATCTTTTAAAGCTTGTATTTGCTCTTGTACTGTAGGCTTAGGGATAACCGCACTAATCAACCCCATAGGATTATCGATCAATACGCCTGTAAGTTTACCATCTTTTTGAAGTATCTCTCCTCCTACTACTTTGGTATGTACAGTAATTCTAGCAAGATCTAATGCTTTTTGATTTGCTATCATGGCATGACCATCTACCCGGGTTACTGCCACAGGAGTATCGGGAAATAAACTATCTAGTTTTTCTTTGGTCGGAAACTCTTTTACCTCCCAATCATTTTGATCCCATCCTCGTCCTGTAATAAATGCTACATTTTTTTCTTTCTGAAAAGCTACAATCCGATCCAATACCTCAGCATAACTTCTAGTACCAATAAGGTCTACTTTTTGTTGTTGCAACCCAAGACCATAAAAATGACAATGTGCATCAATCAACCCCGGCACTATCGTCTTTCCTTCTACATCCAAAGTACTGGCAGATGTATATCCTTTTAAGATTTCATCATTACTGCCTACTGCAACAAATTTACCTTCTTTTATAGCAAATGCTTCTGCCTTTGGGTATACATCATCTACAGTATATACATTAGCATTAATAACTAATACATCTACAGCAACAGGTTTTTTACATGAACAAAGTAGTAGAATAATAAGTAGTAAGGATAATCTTTTCATTATAGTTTAGTTTTTAACCCTCTAAATGTAAATATATCTTACGGGTGTAATGGTTAAGGTTTTCTTAATATAATTAGTACTATTATATGATTATAATTGGTATGATATCCATACACAATTAAAAAATGACCTCCGTATTTACTTTCAACTCATAGAAGTAAAATTTCATTACTATCTATATGATTTTTGATTATTACATGGTGCTGGATTCTGACAGCAGTTATATTTATATTCGACAAAGGCAATTGTACAAGAGTTAATAGATTGTTTCTTGATAATTAACAATCATAGTAGAATAAGCAACCTAACACCAATTTTGTTCAGTTTGATATACATATGGTACATTCATTTTAATATTATCTTGAAATTCTATTAATTTACCAATTTCTTCCACTTAACTATAGACAGCTTCATTATAAAAAATTTTGCTTGTCCGTTATGTTCCCCAAGAGCTTTTTATCTGCTTGAATCCCTTGTTATTATTAGCTTTATAGAGTTATCATGTTTATAGTGATTTTACTACTTGAGAAAAAATCAAGTATAGCAAAGGTTTAAGATCAAATTAGGGAAACAAAGGGATAAGCATATAAAAAATTGCCAAAACAGCGAATATTAATAATATATTTTTCATTGTTTTAAG
>CAKMZM010000206.1:0-1434 GCA_929200365.1 uncultured Flavobacteriaceae bacterium
CCTATACTTTTGAGGTATAAACGTAAAGTATGGGCGTTATTTATATACTCTTAACGATTAGTATTATTGTTGCCATTGTCTTTTTTATTAGCTTCATTATATCGGTCAGAAATGGTCAATATGATGATGTCTATACTCCCTCTGTCAGGATGCTTTTTGATGATGAACTTATAAAGGAAAGCAAAGAAAAATCTTCGGAATCCACTAAAACTAAACAATCTTAAATATGGAAATGGAACAGTTCTATTACGATAATAAAATCGTAAAAAAATTCTTATATGCCACGCTACTCTGGGGTATTGTTGGAATGTCTGTAGGCTTACTACTGGCGTTTCTATTTTTATTCCCTAATCTAACAGATGGGATCTCATGGTTAAGCTTTGGAAGATTAAGACCATTGCATACCAATGCGGTTATTTTTGCATTTGTTGGTAATGCCATTTTTGCAGGAGTATACTACTCTACGCAACGTTTGCTAAAAACCCGTATGTTTAATGATACACTTAGTAACGTTAACTTCTGGGCATGGCAATTGATTATTGTTGGTGCAGCTATTACACTTCCGTTAGGATATACCACTTCAAAAGAATATGCTGAGCTGGAATGGCCTTTTGATATTGCCATAGCTGTTGTTTGGGTAGCTTTTGGATGGAATCTTATTGGAACCATTTTAAAAAGAAGACAACGCCACATGTATGTTGCTATATGGTTTTACCTAGCCACCTTTGTTACGGTTGCTGTTCTCCATATTTTTAATAGTCTTGAGTTACCTGTTAGTGCTTTAAAAAGCTATTCGGTATATGCAGGTGTTCAGGATGCTCTGGTACAATGGTGGTATGGTCATAATGCAGTTGCATTCTTTCTTACCACTCCTTTCTTAGGATTGATGTACTATTTTATTCCAAAAGCAGCCAACAGACCTGTATATTCCTATCGTTTATCTATTATTCATTTTTGGTCTTTAATATTTATCTATATCTGGGCAGGTCCTCACCACCTTTTATATTCATCTTTACCCGATTGGGCACAAAATCTTGGTGTAGCATTCTCGGTAATGTTAATTGCTCCATCATGGGGAGGTATGATTAATGGATTACTAACATTAAGAGGAGCCTGGGATAAGGTGCGTACTGATCCTGTATTAAAATTTATGGTAGTTGCCATCACAGGATATGGTATGGCCACTTTTGAAGGGCCAATGTTATCTCTAAAAAATGTAAACGCCATTGCGCATTTTAGCGATTGGATTATTGCACACGTACATGTGGGTGCTTTAGCCTGGAATGGATTTTTAACCTTTGGGATGGCGTATTGGCTAATTCCGAAGCTATTCAAAACCAAATTGTGGTCAACAGGATTGGCTAATGCACATTTCTGGATTGGTACTCTCGGGATTATCATGTATGCATTGCCCATGTATGTCGCTGGATTTGT
>CAKMZM010000206.1:1534-5850 GCA_929200365.1 uncultured Flavobacteriaceae bacterium
TATGATCATCCTTTCTTATGGGGAAGTAAACGTACCGGACCTGATTTAATGAGGATTGGAGGAAAATATTCTGACAACTGGCACTTAAATCATTTTTATGATCCACAAACAACCTCATCGGGATCTATTATGCCAAGTTATAAATGGTTGATCAAAAACAAACTTGATCGTTCTCAAACCGAAGATAAAATGAATGCTATGGTCACTTTGGGTGTTCCTTATACTCCAGAAGAAATAGCCAGAGCACAACAATGGATGGACGAACAGGCAACTACAATAGAGAAAAATCTGTATACCGATCCTGATTTTGTAAAAACCTATGAAGCCGATAAAAAATATGCCCAGGAAAACGGGTTGGATTTTATCGAGATGCGTGATAGAGAAGTTGTAGCCTTAATTGCCTATATCCAAAGGTTAGGAACCGATATAAAAGTTAAAAATAAAGAAACCGTAGTTCAAACTAAAGAATAAACGCCATGCTAAAATTTATAAAAGGCCACATGGAAAGTATAGAAGGTATTGAAATCTATCCAATGATTTCACTACTTATCTTTTTCATCTTCTTTGCCGCATTATTCTGGTGGGTTTTCACCGCAAAAAAAGAACATATAAAAGAAGTAAGCCAAATTCCATTAGAAACTGAAAACGAAAACGTGTTATGAGAAGTACTGCATCCTATATAAGAATTATTGCTTTTCTATTCCTGGCATACCTGTTAATAGAAATAACCGTAGAGTCAGGAGAACAATCGGCATTTATAGCACAACCGATTACCTGGTTGGTATTAGGTATGGTTTTATTGTTTATTGTAGCAATAGAAATTAGTTTAGAAGCATTAAGAAGCATCCTGTTTCGCTCCTTAAAACCTGATGCACAAGAACGCTACATTTTGGCCGAAAAAGCTAAAAAAGAAAAACAATTTAAATGGATTAAAAATATCTATTTAAAACTTCTGGATAGTAAACCTGTAGAAAGTGAAGAAGAAATTATTTTGGATCACAATTATGATGGGATCAAAGAGCTTGATAATAATTTACCACCATGGTGGATCTATATGTTTTATGCTACAATTATATTTGGTGTTGTCTATTTAGTTCGCTTTCATGTATTTAACGATTATACTCAGGCAGAAGAATATGAAACTGAAGTAGCCGAAGCTAAAATTGCAATCGAAAAATACAAAAAAACGGCTAAAGATTTAGTAGACGTAAATACGGTTACATTACTAACAGATGCTTCTGATATTAGTGCAGGAAAAGCAGTGTATACAACCAATTGTGTCGCTTGTCATAAGGCAGATGGCGGTGGAGGTATTGGCCCTAATCTTACTGATGAGTATTGGATTTTGGGAGGTGGAATTAAAAATGTATTCAGAACAATTTCTGAAGGAGGAAGAGACGGAAAAGGAATGGTCGCCTGGAAACAAACGCTTAAGCCTGTTGAAATGGCGCAAGTAGCGAGTTACATCATTACATTAGGAGGTACAACTCCAGCCGAACCAAAAGAAGCACAGGGAGAAATTTGGACTGATCCCGATGCGCAGAAATAAAAAAGTAGAAGGAAGAAATTCCTGAAACTGTTTTGGATTTGATAACCATAGCCGATCAATACATAAAAATTAAGACCATTGGAAACACCCGAAAACGAAAGATTTAGAGATGCTATCGGTACCATAAACGAAGAAGGTAAACGTGCATGGGTGTATCCTAAGAAGCCTGGTGGTAAATACTATGAATATCGCAAATGGGTAAGTTATAGCTTATTGATATTTCTATTTGCTGCCCCTTTTATCAAAATTAACGGTAATCAGTTTTTATTATTTAATGTCCTCGAACGTCGTTTTAATATTTTTGGAGCACCATTCTGGCCTCAGGATTTTCATTTGTTTGTCATCTCTATGCTAATAGGGGTCATATTCATTACCTTATTTACAGTAGCTTTTGGTAGATTATTTTGCGGTTGGGTTTGCCCTCAAACTATTTTTATGGAAATGGTTTTTCGTAGGATAGAATACTGGATCGAAGGCGATCGCGGAAAACAAATTCGCCTGAACAAACAATCCTGGAATGCAGAAAAGATTCGGAAACGCACTCTTAAATGGATTATATTTTTTATCATTTCGTTCTTAATTGCTAATATATTTTTAGCCTATTTAATCGGAAGCGATGTATTGTTACGATATATCATCGATGGGCCATTACAACATATAAGTACTTTAATCTCCTTACTTATATTTACTGCTGTCTTCTATTTTGTATTCGCATGGTTTAGAGAACAGGTTTGTATTATTGCTTGTCCTTATGGGCGATTACAGGGAGTACTGCTCGATTCTAAATCAATTGTAGTTGCCTACGACTATAAACGTGGAGAAAAAGAAGCAGGGAGAGCTAAGTTTAAGAAAAACGAAGACCGCCCCTCTACCGGAAAAGGAGATTGTATTGATTGTTTTCAGTGTGTACATGTTTGCCCAACAGGAATCGATATTCGTAACGGTACACAACTAGAATGTGTAAACTGTACTGCCTGTATTGATGCCTGTGATCATATAATGGAAAAAGTAAACCTTCCGAAAGGATTAATACGATATGCCAGTGAAGATAACATTGCCAAAAAAGCCAAATTTAAATTCACCCCAAGATTAAAAGGATATAGTGCTGTTCTCATAATTTTAACAGGTGTTTTACTGGGAATGTCATTTCTAAGAAACGACGTAGAAGCAAACATCTTACGACTACCAGGACAATTATACGAGAGAAAAGAGAATAATATCATTAGTAACGTATACACCTATAAATTGGTTAATAAAACTACAACACAAATTGAAGATGTTCGTTTCGAATTGATGTCTCATAAAGGAAAAATAGAGCTGGTAACTCACAAAAATTTTAATGTCCCTAAACAAGGAATTGCCGAAGGAACGCTATTTATTGAAATTAATGGTTCAGCACTAAAAGATGATAGTGACCGATTAAAAATCGGAGTATATAGTAATGATAAATTAATTGAAACGACAACTACCGCATTTTTAGGACCTAGAAGTTATCGATAATAAAAAGTACAAATTATAGTAGATTGTAGCCTTTGCCTGAATGATAAGTGTATTTTGATATTTTGTTCCTTTTCATCATTCTGGCATAGGCCCAACCCATAACCGAACTAAAGAAAAATATTATGAAAATAAACTGGGGAACCTCCATCGTATTAGTATTTATAGGGTTTATCTCTTTTATCTTATACTTTGTTGTAAAAATGAATACCAATACAAATTATGAGCACGATTTGGTAACAGAAGATTATTACAAACAAGAACTCGCTTTTCAGAATGAAATCGATGCTGAAAAAAACTCAAAAAACCTACAAAAAAATATTACAATCAAAAAAACGACAAAAGGACTGGTCATCTCATTTCCGAAAGACAAAAACTATAGTGATATTTCCGGAACCATATCTTTATACAGGCCATCGAATAAAAAGCTGGATTTCGAAATTCCTATTTCGCTCTCTACTTCAGAAGTACTAATTGAAGATAAAAATCTATTAGAAGGACGTTGGAACGTCACTATCGATTGGAAATACGATAACATTTCATATTTGTTTAAAAAATCACTTACATATTAAAAAATGCTTATCTCTGCATTCATACTAGGCTTATTAGGTAGTTTTCACTGTGTGGGAATGTGTGGCCCCATTGCCTTTATGTTGCCGGTAAATAAGTCTAATACTACTCAAAAATTCTTCCAGGTGTTTCTATATCATTTTGGGCGATTATTGTCGTATAGTATCATTGGATTATTCTTCGGAATCATAGGAAAGAGTTTAAACCTTTTTGGGTTACAGCAAAAATTATCTATTGCAGTTGGGGTTTTAATGATCATAATTGTAATGATCCCTTATCAAACTTTTTCTAAATACAATTGCTCAAAACCGATCTATAAAATCATCTCCAAAGTCAAAAATGCTTTGGGCGCAGCCTTAAAAAAGAAAACACCAGATACTTTTCTTTCTATTGGTTTCTTAAATGGTTTTTTGCCCTGTGGTTTGGTGTATATGGCTGTTTTTGGAGCCATTGCCTCTGCCCATATCCTTAAAGGTAGCTTATATATGACTTTTTTTGGGTTAGGAACCATACCTTTAATGACATTGGCTGTATATGCCGGAAATTTTTTAACCCGAAAAGTCCGACAACATATTCAAAAAGCCGTTCCTGTATTTGTAGTTATAATCGGAGTATTATTTATCATACGAGGTCTTGGATTAGGGATTCCATATCTTTCTCCCAAACCAGTAACCGAAATAGTTTCTGCAAATTTTGAGTG
>CAKMZM010000207.1:0-1130 GCA_929200365.1 uncultured Flavobacteriaceae bacterium
TGTTTCCTCTCTTTGTATTTTTATCTGTAATCTGGTTTACATCCAAGCTTGCTAATAAAACAGAGATTATTGCCTTTTTAAGTTCAGGAGTATCTTTTTGGAGATTTCTTAGACCCTATATGATAGGTGCAATTATTATTTGTATGGGAGCATTGGTAATGGGGCTGTTTTTGGCTCCAAAATCCAGTCAGGGATTTAATGAATTTAAATATTCTTATCTTAAAAAAGGTAAAAAAGTGCAGGAAACTAAAAACGTATATAGGCAACTTAATGATAGTATGTTTTTATATGCGAATAACTTTAAGCCTCTAGAAAAATCAGCTACTGATTTTACATTAGAATATTTTGATGGTAATAGATTAAAGATAAAAATATCAGCAAAAAAAATTGTGTTTAAAGATAGTATATACGAATTAAAAAATTATCTAAAACGAACTGTACTAGAAAATAATGATATCATTGAAAAAGCTAAAACCAAGGATACTGTCTTACCTTTTAATATAGATGAATTTACACCAGTGACCTATGTGGCAGAAACTCTTAACTATACAGAATTAAGTAAATTTATAGAAAAGGAAAGTAAAAGAGGATCATCAGATATTAATAGATATAAAGTTGTAGCATATAAAAGGTGGAGTATCCCAGTATCAGCATTTATTCTTACCATAATAGGTGTAGCCGTTTCTTCTATGAAAAGAAGAGGAGGAATGGGGGTTAATCTGGCTGTTGGGATTTCTTTAGCATTTGTTTTTATCTTTTTTGATAAAGTATTAGGCACAATGGCTAATCAATCTGATTTCCCACCTATAGTTGCTGTATGGTTTCCTAATATATCTTTTGGAATCTTAGCTATTTATCTTTTATATAATGCCAAACGCTAAACTTTTTAATTACCTGCATTTACATTTTATAGTATTTATATGGGGGTTCACTGCTATTCTGGGAGAATTAATATCTATAGAAGCATTGCCTTTGGTTTGGTATCGAATGCTTATGGCTTCGATGTTCATTTATATTTATATTTATTTCAAAAAAATATCATTAACAATTTCCAGAAAATTATTTTTCACACTTTTTTTTGCAGGAACTGTTATTGCATTACATTGGATTACCTTTTTTGCTGCCATCAA
>CAKMZM010000207.1:1230-5806 GCA_929200365.1 uncultured Flavobacteriaceae bacterium
AAAGTAATGAAATACCTAACTCCTTATACTATAATGCTAACAAGTAATTTAGAACCAGTATATGGTATACTGTTAGCATTCTTGATTTTTGGAGAAGCAGAAAAGATGAACCCCCAGTTCTACTATGGTGCAGCGATTATTCTGGGTACAGTTGTTTTGAATGGAATATTCAAAAATGCTAAAAAAGAAAAAGAGAAGGAACTTTTGCATAACATTACGAAGTAAAGTTTTTATATTTGTCCGCTAACCCTAGTTAATATAAAATATATTCTTGACATGGAATATTTAGAATTTGAACTCCCCATTAAGGAACTCGAAGAACAATTTGAGAAAGCTTGCGCTATCGGTGAAGAGAGCGAAGTCGATGTCACCGACACGTGTAAGCAAATTAAAAAAAAGCTAAAAGAAACTAAAAAAGAAATATATAAAAACCTTACGCCCTGGCAACGAGTTCAACTATCAAGGCATCCTTCTAGACCATATACTCTAGATTATATAGATGCGATTTGTGGAGAATCTTTCTTAGAATTACATGGTGATCGAAATGTGAAAGATGATAAGGCCATGATTGGCGGTCTAGGAAAAATTGGAGATCAAAGCTTTATGTTTATTGGTCAACAAAAAGGATATAATACCAAGACCCGACAATATCGTAATTTTGGAATGGCAAATCCAGAAGGCTATCGTAAAGCCCTTCGTTTGATGAAGAGTGCAGAGAAATTTGAAATCCCTGTGGTAACTTTTATAGATACTCCTGGAGCCTATCCTGGATTAGAGGCAGAAGAACGTGGTCAAGGAGAAGCAATTGCTCGTAATATACTAGAAATGACTCGTCTTAAAGTACCAGTTATTGTCATAATTATAGGAGAAGGAGCCAGTGGAGGTGCATTAGGAATAGGAGTAGGAGACAAGGTGTTGATGCTCGAAAATGCATGGTATTCTGTGATTTCTCCAGAAAATTGTTCTTCTATATTATGGAGAAGCTGGGATCAGAAAGAACAAGCTGCAGAAGCATTAAAACTTACTGCAAAAGACAGTGTTAGCCTTAAAGTGGTGGATGAAATTGTTAAAGAACCGCTAGGAGGAGCTCATAGTGATCGAAAAACAACTTTTAAAACAGTACGAGATCAAATAGTAGCATCTTTTGAAGAATTAAAAAACTTATCACCAGAAGAATTGGTTGAAAAGCGAATGGAAAAATATGCCAATATGGGAGTCTTTAAAGACTAACCCCTAAAAAACCACTTACTACCTAAATCTGGAGTTTATAACTTCAGATTTTTTTATGCTTATTAACAATAAAATAAACTTATTAACAGATCTTTTGTTGAAGACTGGTGAACATTCGTATCTTTATATGGAGGTACATCTCTTTACAATTTTTTACATTCGTGATCATGGAAAAAGTACAGGAAACTAAGCAAATAAATTACGGTCGGGGGAACGTAATTTCGCTTGAAAAAGGAAAAATACCTCCTCAAGCACTTGATTTAGAAGAGGTTGTGCTTGGGGCAATGATGATTGATAAAAAAGGGGTTGATGAAATTATTGACATACTTAATCCCGATGTTTTTTATAAAGAAGCACATCAATACATCTTTGAAGCAATATACAAACTATTCGAAAACTCTGAACCAATAGACTTATTAACGGTTTCTAGCCAATTGAAGAAAGATTCGAAATTAGAATTGGCTGGGGGTGATTATTATTTAGTACAACTAACCCAAAAAGTAGCATCTTCTGCACATATAGAATTTCATGCCAGAATTATTCTTCAGAAATATATACAACGAAGTTTGATTAAAATTTCGAATGAAATTATTGAGGAATCCTACGATGAAACTACAGATGTTTTTGACCTTCTTGATATGGCAGAATCCAGATTGTATGAAGTAACACAAGGAAATATTAAACGATCTACCGAAACCGCTCAGAATCTGGTTATACAGGCAAAGAAAAAAATACAGGAAATATCAAACAAAGAAGGATTAAGTGGAATCCCGTCTGGCTTTGATAAGCTAGACAAATTAACTTCGGGCTGGCAACCAAGTGATTTGATTATTGTGGCTGCCCGCCCGGGTATGGGGAAAACAGCTTTAACCCTTTCTATGGCCAGAAATATGGCAGTAGGACAAAATATTCCTGTAGCTTTTTTCTCTTTAGAGATGTCTTCGGTACAGTTAATTACACGTTTGATATCTTCTGAAACTGGTCTTTCTTCAGAAAAGTTGCGTACTGGTAAGTTAGAAAAACACGAATGGGAACAGCTTAACGTAAAAGTAAAAGATCTCGAAAAAGCACCATTGTTTATTGATGATACTCCATCTCTTTCAATTTTCGATCTTAGAGCAAAAGCACGTCGTCTTTCATCTCAGCATGGTATAAAAATGATCGTTATTGATTATTTACAGTTGATGACAGCAGGAGGTACAGGGAAAAATGGAAATAGAGAACAGGAGATTTCTACAATTTCTCGTAACCTGAAAGCTCTGGCAAAAGAGCTAAGTGTGCCTGTAATTGCATTATCACAGTTATCAAGGGCTGTAGAAACCCGTGGAGGCAGTAAAAGACCATTACTTAGTGACCTTCGTGAATCTGGGGCAATAGAACAGGATGCAGATATTGTATCTTTTATCTATAGACCAGAATATTATAAAATTGAAGAATGGGATGATGAAGAAAGGTCACCTACACAGGGGCAAGGAGAATTCATAGTTGCAAAGCACCGTAATGGTGGTTTAGAAAATATTAGGTTAAAATTTATTGGTCACTTAGGTAAATTTGATAACTTAGATGATTTTAGTACTCCTTTCGAGTTTCATTCTAAAATGAATGATGGTAGTGAAGATGAACCACTTAGTACAAGTCATCTTCCTAGTGCAGATGAAGCCTTTGGGAGTAGTATAAATGACTCTAATGATGATGATGAAGTACCTTTCTAAAATACCGAAGACATTAAAATCTTTCTTACTACAACAAAGATGGCTTCGCCCTTGTGTAGTTATATTGGTTTTTTTATTTGCATTTCAATCGTATGCTTCTTATATATTAATTCCCATGGATGCCGAAAGTCAGGAAAATCACCTGAAAGCCTATGGGATTACATATTGGACATTAAGTAAAGATCTTAAAGTAAAATGGCTGTTAAACTATAGAGGAGGATCTTTTTTATTGCCAGATACAGAATATATTAGAAAAGAATGCACCATTAGAGGTGTTTCATATGAGGTAATTAGCGATGCAGAAACAAATGAGATTCTAGAAGAAATTAGTAGCCCTTCACAGAATATGGAAGCCGTAGTGTTAGAAAAAGCACCAAAAATAGCTGTATATTCTCCCAAAGGAAATCAACCCTGGGATGATGCTGTTACTATGGTATTGACCTTTGCCGAAATTCCTTACAAAACCATTTATGATAAAGAAGTTCTTGAAGATAACTTGATTTTGTACGATTGGTTACATTTGCATCATGAAGATTTTACAGGGCAATATGGTAAGTTTTATAATCGCTATAGAGCTACCCCATGGTATATTAGAGAAAAAAAAGCAGCCGAAAAACTCGCAAAAGAACTCGGATATTCAAAAGTTTCAGAAGAAAAACTAGGAGTTGCTTTAAAAATTCGAGACTATGTTGTTGGAGGTGGATTTATGTTTGCCATGTGTAGTGCTACTGATAGTTTTGAAATTGCTTTGGCAGCCGAGGGAGTAGATATTTGTGAACCTATGTTTGATGGAGACCCCAGTGAACCAGGATACCAATCTAAGATTGATTATAGTAAAACTTTTGCATTTAATAACTTTACATTAGAACGAAGTCCAAATGTATATGAGTTTTCTTCAATTGATATGACCAGAAAACGCCGAATCCCTAAAACAACAGATTATTTTACACTAATGGATTTCTCTGCAAAATGGGATCCTATCCCAACAATGCTTTGTCAAAATCATACAGCTTTGGTTAAAGGATTTATGGGACAAACTACAGCATATAACCCTAATGAGATTAAATCTAATGTTTTGGTGCTGGGTGAAAATAAAACTAATTCTGAAGCTCGTTATATACATGGAATTAAAGGAAAAGGATTCTTTACATTTTATGGAGGACATGATCCAGAGGATTACCAACATCTAGTAGGGGATCCAAAAACCGAATTAGAATTACACCCTAATTCACCAGGGTATCGTCTTATTTTAAATAATGTACTCTTTCCCGCAGCAAAAAAGAAGAAACAAAAAACGTAATAATACGGCACTCCTAATCACGATATACAGGAATGAATTAATCTGCTACTTTTCTTATAAGTAAATTTAAGTTAGAAATGGTATTAGTAGATAAGGAGAATCTAACCCTTACTTTTATACACGAGGTGGTGATAAAATTGGATACAGTTCTATGGAAAATTGGTTTTCATTAGATAAGACCGAAATAAATGTTGATTTTACCACTTTACAGGTTTTGGGAAAAGTATACATAAAAAATCAAAAATCTGGAGGTATAATATTGTAAGGTAATTTAAGTACTACGACTACATTGTCTAGAATTAACTTATTTTTTAGTACATGACAAAAATTAACT
>CAKMZM010000208.1 GCA_929200365.1 uncultured Flavobacteriaceae bacterium
CATAGCAGCCGGTGTATAGTGCAACAAAACGATAAAATTAGTGGGGTTCCTTGAATCCACTTAATTTTGATCGCTAAGTGTTACCTGTCTGGCTTTTTTCCGCAAACTTGCTAGCGTTGGCGGTTTAAGCTCTTTTATTTTTTTGAGTGTTGGCGTTTTAGCGTTGGCAAAAAATAAATGTGCTTGAACCTTGCGTTGGCTAATCCGCTATTGCTTTCGGGTTAATGTTATATTTTTTAAATAAGAAATCATTTCTATCTTCGAACGAGTCTGTCGTTAATAAATAATTCTTTTCATTTTCATTCAAATTGCAAATTCCAAAATCCTTGACGTAGTTTTTGGCTAACGCAAAATAATTACCAGAATATGGTTTGCTAGTTTTTTTTATATAGTACCAAAACACTTTAGATTCCAAAATTCTTTTTAACACTTTTAATTCCCTTTCGGAGTCAAAGTAAACGGCATATCCTGCATAGAGTAATAAGTCATCTTGGTCAGTATAAACAAAATAAGGTTGTCCAGCCATATAAGGAAATAGTAACTTTTTACCTAAATCATTCAGAGCTTGTGTTCTTCCAAACTCAAACCATTTATATTTTGCGTTTTTCCCTTTATCTCTATTTAATAGTTGAACCTTGTTGCCTTCTAAGTATTTATATGCGTTAGGGAAATTAGTCTTAAAGTAATCCTCCTCAAATGCTATTTTCTTGTTTGACTTATAGTCAAAAAGATTGGCTTGTGTATTTTCTTGATAGTATGGAAAAATAATTTGTTCTTTTAATGTCGGAATTTCGGATTCAGTTTTAAGTCTGTTTGGTTTTATAACATCTCTACAAATTCCTTTTTCTATTTTATGTAGTTTTCCATTCTGATGATAGAAATAATCTTCATCTTCATTGACTGGCTTAAATATAAAAACATCATTACTTAAAGTTGCTAAACCATTTCTTATTGGGAATTTATCGCCTAATGGAATCCCAATACTTTCAATTTTATTAATATTTTCTAAAACGTCAGGTTTATTTAAAATCCAACCTTTTTTGGTATTTAATAGCTTATAATTGATTCGAGTGAAATCTGCTATTTTTTTATTCAGAAAATCCTTAGCTGTTATTTTTTGATATTTAACTTCATTAGACTCTTGCTTTTCGATAAATACAATACAGGTATAAGTTGACTTATTTGCAAAAATTTGTGAACTACCAAAATCCAGAATTTTTAAATCAAATAGATTCGTTTTAAAGTATTCTCTAAGATTTCTAGCATTAACGCTTCTCTTGAAAGTGTTAACGGTTATATAACCAAGAATTCCACTTGTTTTTAGATATTTAAGACCTATTTCAAAAAACGGAATATATAAATCAGGATTACCAGTTTTTGTAACTTCCCAATTTGATAAAAGTGATTTAGTTTCTTCGCTTAAATTTTTAGCTCGTACATAAGGAGGATTGCCAATAACTATATCGAAACCTTTGAATTGATTTATTTGATTATTCCAATCGAAATTTAAGGCATTACCGACTAACAAATTAAATTCAAATTCCTTTTCATCTTCTCCGTTTGTGATTGCTAAAAGGGAAAGTAAAATTTTTGCTCTTGTAATTGTATAATCAGAGATGTCAAGACCGTAAATATTTTGTTTAAAAATATCAAAATAACTCCTGTTTGTTTTTTGCTTTATTTCTTGGGATACAGTATATAAAAAAGCTCCAGTTCCGCAAGCAATGTCCGACACTTTAATGGTTGGTAAATTTGAATCTTTTATTTTGCAAAGCGTCTCTTTAACTATGTAGTCTTTTATATAATTTGGTGTGTAAACAGCTCCATTTACTGAAATATCTTTTGAAGGAATACTCGTTTCGAATAAGTGAATAACATCTTCAAAATCGAATTTTCCATTCTTAATTTCTATTAATTTGATAAATTTACTAATGGTTTTTACATCATTACCTTCAATGCAAGAAAGGATTAATTTATTGTTCTCTACTGCAATTTTGTTGAATTGAAGATAGGCACCAACAATGAGCTTATTGACAATTAATAAATCATCAGAAAGTTCATTTAGAAAGTTAGATATGTCTTTACTAATCATAATCTATCAAGTATTTCTAGGCGGTTAATATTTCTTCCTCTTTCATTAAAAAAGGAAATTTGGTCAACAGTTAAATCATAAAGTTGATAAACTTTGCTGTCAAGATTTGTCCAACATTCACTTAAAGTTACTTTTAAGACTGTCTTTTGTCGTGGAGAAGAGTGCTTGTATTGCTCTTGTGTTTGCTGAATAGTTTTTGCTAAAACTGAAATCTCAGTTACTAATCCGATATTCGAATTGAAATTTTCCTTTGGAAAAGGTAACGGCTCGATAAATTGTTTATTGAATTTAAAATAACCGCCAGATTGAGGATTGGCAACAGGTCTAGCTAAAACAGAGAAGATTATAGAATTAATTATTCCAGCAACAGCAAATAAATTTATATCTGTTTTATCTGGAAGGTCAATAAAATACATATTGGCATTATCACAATAATTAAGTGAATTTTTTGTGATAGTTGCATAAGTATCATTGGATGTCATTGGTAAAAGAACCTTGTCAAAGGTTCTTTCGTGACTATTTTCTCTTGTGTAGAGATGCCAATTATCATCAGGTTTAGTTTGTACTTTATCTTTTATTAATGTTTCTTGTCTTTTTAAATATGCACCAACCAAAGGATAACGATTTTCATAATCGTCAAATGGAATTTGAATTTTTTCTCCATCAATGATATCATATGGGAAAATCACATAGGTATGAGTTGTATCATCACGGAATGGATAAAATCCTTCGTTGGTTATTAAAGGACGACACGCATCAATTTCTAATGTGATATTTTGTTCTAAATGTGTATTACCTGTTAAAGTTCCATTATCATTTAGAGAGATAGCATTAATGTGGTACGCTCTATTCCATAAAGCTTGAATTCCACCTCTTACTTTTGCAAAGTCTCCAAACGTACCGTGTTTTTTCAGTAAGTCTATATTTATACCTAAAACTTCTGCGTCTTCAATTTGCCATAAATCTGAACTCAAATCAATAGATTGAATTTGAGTAAAGTTTTGATTTTCTTTCTCCACTTCAGGAATAGAATTTAACTCAAAAGGCAACTCAGAAACATCAGATGAAGCGTTGTAGCAATTTATTACATCTGGCTTACTTTTATCTAAAATCATTAAGGCAACATAAGTTATTCTACCTTTAAATATTTTTGTTGAATTGAAATTTATAACTTGAGATAAAAAATTGTTTGAGCCGATAAATTCTCTAACATCATAGCCGTAATTGGTTTTAAAAAACCTCTTTTGAATAATCAAACCAATCTTACCTTTTTCATTAAGAATTGAAACACCTTTTTCAATGAATGCAACAGATAAGTCTATTTTGTCTTTTTTTGTGGTAGTATAGTTTTCCTTTATGTACTTGTGCATAAAAGGATATTCTAGATTATAATTTTTGACTTCAACATAAGGAGGATTACCAACTATGTAATCAAAACCACCTTTACTACTAAATATTTCAGAAAACCCGTTTAAGCTATTGTAGTCAAAAGCATTTGTTCTAAAAAGCTGTTCTTGGTCAGAATTTATTTGTGGATATTTCGTGGTTATATCTGATGAAACGAGCGTATTTCCACATTTGATGTTGTTACCAACATTGTTTAAAATTTGATTACCAAAAATTCCAATTTCTTGATAATTTTCATAGAACTCAGAACTATCTACAACCTTAAGAGATAACGACATTCTAGCAACTTCAACCGCTTCTGGGTCAATGTCAACACCAAAAATACATTTTGAGATTAGGTGTCTTTTTCCAGCAATCGTTAATGTGGTTAAATCTGAATTTTGGAAAAAGAAATGACTAAATTCCTGAGATGGGTTTTCTTTGTAGAAATTGATGAATACATCTTGTAAATAATCAAAAGTTTCAATTAGAAAAATTCCGCTACCACAAGCAAAGTCTAAGATTTTTGTATCAGAAATGCTGTCAAGACCTCTTTCAATTAAATCTTCTTTTATAATGGTTCTTTTAAGTAAATCTTGAACTAAATATTGAGGCGTACTAATTGCACCATTTGTTTTGATGTATTCTAGTTTTAGTTTTTCGGATACTTCTCCATCTTCAATTATTAGTTTTTTAGACAAGAAAATTTCATAAATATCACTCAATAATTTTGTTGGAATTACCTCAAATCTATACGGAGAGGGATAATAGAGTAAATCTATCAATTCCATAATGACATCATTGTCAATTTCTAGTTCTTGGATTGTATTAATTCTATCGAAAAGAGGTCCGTCATAATGTTCATAAAAATCGTTGTAGGATGAGTTTTTGAACTCTGACCAAAAGCCATTTTCTTTAAATGTTAGTAATAAACCTTCACGTTCAATCCTGCGTGCTTCGCATATTCGAATGAAAATTATTCTATTTATTATTACCTGAGTTAGATAAGCTAGTAACTCTGTGTTATTGTTAATTAGTGCGTTATTGTTTTCTACAATATTTTTAGCAAGAGATAACCTGAAATTAGAAAGTTGCTCAGCAAAGACTAAATCTGGAGATAATTTTTGAACACTTCCTACGTTTTTTAGCGTGTCCGAGTAAAGCTTTTCTAGTGTGCCATTTAAGATATTAGATTTTAGAAGATGTTTCTCTAAAACATCAAAATTGTCAATGTAATCATCTATTTTAAAGTAAGTTCTGCCAAGATTTGCTGATTGTGATTGATTTGGAATATAAGTACAATCATAGATTGCAAATTCCTCAAAGTTGGTTAAAAATGAACAAGGAGCTAGAATTGACCAGCCATAAGACTTAATTTGAAAGGCAGAAGAAGTACTTGTTTCAATACTTACCGAAACCGCTTTAGCATCAAGAAAAGTAAGTTTTTGATTACCTATTTTAAAAGTGTAATCTGGTCGAGTAGAGGTTGAATCAATTTCTTGCAACCTTTCCTTTTCTTCTCGTGACAATACTTTTTCTTGCAGTATTTGGGACGTGTCCATAACGTTCCAATCAAAAATTGCAAGCAATTCATTTATCCAAGTTCTAATCGTTTCCTCAGAACTTAAGTCTAAACGCCCTTCTCTTTTGAAGACTTGGTATCTTTCTACCAATTCGGTTAATTGTTGTTTCCTTTGAGACATTTATAATTTAAGTTTTCCTTGTTCTACGTTATGTTCTCTATAATATCTCACTTTTTCTTCCGCAACATTGAGAACCTCAGTTGAGCAATTGGTTTGGTATATTTTTTTTGCGAAGAGTTCACTAAAGAACTCGGTTTTTAATTTTTCAATATCAAGCTCAAAAACCGAGGCTAACAACTCAAGTCTTTTTTCATCAAAATCTCTTTTTCCATTTTCGATTTTGCTAAGATTTGCAGAATCTAAATCAAGTTTCGCTCCTAATTGAGTTAATGTAAAACCTTTTTCAGTTCTTAAATTTCTTATGTACTCTCCAAAATATTGTTTCATTTGACTTGAATATTTAGACTTGTCATTGTCTGACAAATATAATAAACATTTTGTGATTCAGCCATACTAAATTTGATTTTCATTTCAGTCGGGTGGTGGTGGGGAAGGGCAAGCTCTTTTATTTTTTTGTGCGTTGGCTTTTAGCGTTGGCAAAAAATAAATGTGCTTGACCGTGCGGTGGGCTTTTTTCAGCTTGCAGGTAACGGTAAATATAACAAACGTTGTTGTCCCGAAGGGCAACTATGTTTTGTTATATAGTGTTGCACTAAACACCTACGGTGTAGCTTTTTTACTA
>CAKMZM010000209.1 GCA_929200365.1 uncultured Flavobacteriaceae bacterium
TAAACGGGTTTATAGAAGGTTTAAAATAATGGGGGTTATTTTTCCTTAAGTTCTAACAATAAGGTTATAGCTTCTTTAGCACTTGATAATTTAGCATATTTCATTGCATTATAACCTTTCTCATTTTTACGATTGATTTTTGCACCATTAGCTACCAAAAGTTTAATAATCTCTAACCTACCATGACGAGCAGCATACATCAATGGTGTTAATCCATTAGATTGTTTATTAACATCACTACCGAGTTTAATCATTTTTTTTACGAACTCTAAATCTCCTTTTACAATTGAAATACAAAAAGGTGATACATTGATAATCTCAGTTTTCGTAACCTTGAATGAATTAAGATCATTTATCGGATCACTTGCAAAGGCAAAACTGATTGTCAAACATGCAATTAAAATTGATAACTTCTTCATTTTTTGTGTTTGTTGAGTTATTGGTTTTTATTTTTTCAAATTTTGAAGCGGCAAAATAAGTGCATTATTTTCATAAAATAGAGCTATATTTTAAGAATAACTTATTTTTAACCTCACCTACACAAATTTGTTAACAATTTCATAAAAAAATACACTGTCAGATAATACTACAAAAAAATATAGATTGGGTAAGGAATGACATATACTTTTTGTATGCTTGTAAGTGAAGTTGTAACTTTGTTCTCTATCTTATTTTTGAGATTTTAAATTCAGGAAACAAACAACCATAAACCTTAGTTAAGGGCACATTATGAACAAAAAAGTAATTCTGATGATTCTGGATGGATGGGGAACATCACCCGATCCCAAAGTATCTGCTATCGATCATGCAAACACTACATATATCGATAGTTTATACACTCACTACCCTAATGCTTCTTTACGTACCGATGGTCTTCATGTAGGTTTGCCAGATAGGCAAATGGGAAACAGTGAGGTTGGTCATATGAACCTTGGGGCTGGTAGAATTGTATATCAGGATTTGGCCAAAATCAATATGGCAGTTAAAAATAACACCTTAAAAGAAGAATCCGTTCTTTTGGATGCTTTTCGCTATGCCAAAGAAGAAAATAAAAATGTTCATTTGCTAGGCCTGGTAAGTGATGGTGGAGTTCACTCTCATATTGATCATATTAAAGGATTACTCGACGCAGCTCACTCTTATGAATTAAAAAATGTTTTCCTTCATGCATTTACCGATGGTCGTGATGTAGACCCAAAATCTGGTAAAACTCACATCAAAAATATTCAGGATCATATGTCTAAAACCACAGGTAAACTAGCCTCTATTGTAGGAAGGTATTATGCTATGGATAGAGACAAAAGATGGGAACGTGTTAAACTAGCCTATGATCTTTTGGTAAATGGTATTGGAGAGTCTAGTACTGATGCCCTCGACAGTATTCAGAATAGTTACGATAATGACATTACTGACGAATTTATCAAACCTATTATACTACAAGAAAATGGAGTTTCTCTTGCTACTATAAACGATGACGATGTAGTAATTTTCTTTAATTTTAGAACAGACCGAGGCAGAGAATTAACCGAAATGCTTTCTCAAAAAGATATGCACGAGTATAATACCCATAAGCTTTCTTTACATTATGTTACAATGACTAATTATGACGAAAACTTTGAAGGTATTCATGTTATTTATAATAAAGATAACATTACAGAAACTCTTGGAGAGATCATTTCTAAAGCTGGTAAAACTCAAATTAGAATTGCGGAAACAGAAAAATATCCTCACGTTACCTTCTTTTTCTCTGGAGGGCAAGAAGAACCTTTTGAAGGAGAGTCCAGAATATTAAGAAACTCCCCAAAAATAGCAACTTATGATCTTAAACCCGAAATGAGTGCGTATGAATTAAGAGATGCTCTGATACCTGAATTACAAAAAGGCGATGTTGATTTTATATGTCTAAATTTTGCAAATGGTGATATGGTAGGACATACAGGAGTAATGGAAGCTGCTATCAAAGCTTGTGAAACGGTAGATCAATGTGTAAGAGATATAGTAACCACCGGTCTAGATAATCAATATTCTACTATTCTGATTGCAGATCATGGTAATTGCGAAACTATGATTAACCCAGATGGTACACCACATACTGCCCATACGACTAATCCTGTTCCTTTTATTTTAATAGATAATGATCAAATCAAAGTAAATGATGGTGTTTTAGGGAATATTGCACCTACAATTCTTGAACTTATGGGAATAGAAAAACCACAAGCGATGACACAAAATTCATTGATAAAGTAACATACACTATGAAGCTATGAAATTATACGCTCTTAATGTTCTTGCACAGATCGATAAGAAAATTGGTTTTGATCATATTGAAGGACTTAACCATATTGATACGTATTTTTCAGGTAGTTACTAATTGGGACGACCCCTCTATTGTAGTAAACGGGGCTTCAGATCTATTTATTAAGGTACTAGAAGAAAAAGGTACACACACAAGAGCAATTTTTGGAGTGGATAAGTTACCCCGAAATTTTTGCGTAGACCTAACTACTTCATTTACATTAAAAACCACTTAAAAGCACTCTAACCAATAGCATAAAAAAGTGAAATATCAAAATAGAGGGTGCTGTTGAATAGAACAAGCATTATTCTTTGTAAATTTGCCTTCTTTTACCAAGGAATTGTGACTATATGATTATTACCAAAACACGTGAAGAAATAGAATTGATGCGCGAGAGTGCATTAATTGTATCTAAAACATTAGGAATGTTAGCCTCTGAAGTTAAACCTGGAGTAACCACACTACAGTTAGATAAACTTGCAGAAGAATTTATAAGAGATCAAGGAGCCGTTCCTGGTTTTCTAGGTTTATACGGTTGTCCCTCTACTCTTTTAACTAGTGTAAATGAAGCTGTAGTACATGGTTTACCTACAGATAAACCATTAGAAGATGGTGATATTGTAGCCATAGATTGCGGAGCTATAAAAAATGATTTTTATGGAGATCATGCATATACTTTTACCATTGGCGAAGTTACTTCAGAGATAACACAGTTGTTAAAAATCACCAAAGAATCACTATATAAAGGAATTGCTGAATTTAAATTTGGCAATCGGGTAGGAGATGTAGGATATGCAATTCAAAAATACACAGAGGATCATGGTTATGGAGTAGTTAGGGAACTTGTAGGTCATGGAGTAGGAAAAAAATTGCATGAAGACCCAGAAATGCCAAATTATGGTCGCCGTGGTAAAGGAAAAAAATTTATTGAAGGTATGGTCGTTGCTATTGAACCTATGATCAATATGGGAACACATAAAATCAAACAATTAAAGGACGGATGGACAATTGTTACCAAAGATGGAAAACCAAGTGCTCATTTTGAACACGATATAGCTATGATTGATGGTAAACCAGAAATCCTTTCAACCTTTAAATATATTTATCAGGCTCTTGGTATCGAATCCGACGAAGAAGATGCTTTTAGACAGGAAATATTGACTATATAGTATCCCTTAAGTACTCAAAATCTGCTTTATGTAGCTTTTCAAAATGAAAAAACTATTTAAATTTATACTTAATACTATCCCCAGACCACTATTGATTAGATTAAGTTATGTAGCACGCCCTATTTTATCTGTAATTTTAAGAGGAAAAACATATACCGATCCTATTGATGGCAAAAGTTTTTCTCGTTTTTTGCCTTACGGATATGGCAAACAAAGAGACAATGTGCTTTCTCCTTCAACCTTATCACTAGAACGCCATCGATTACTTTGGTTATTTCTAACTCATGATACCGAATTTTTTACTACACCTGCAAAAGTATTACATTTTGCTCCTGAGCAGGCATTTTATAAAAGGTTTAGAAATTTAAAACATCTTGATTATACTACTACCGACCTTAATTCTCCACTAGCAGATGTAAAAGCAGATATCTGCAATTTACCTTTTACAGATGGTGAATATGATATTATCTTTTGTAATCATGTTTTAGAACATATTCCAGATGATACTAAAGCTATGCAAGAAATTTTCAGGGTATTAAAACCAGGCGGAATGGCAATTCTACAAATCCCACAGGATCTAAATAGAGATACAACCTTTGAGGATGATAGCATTACAGACCCACAAGAACGCGCCAGAATATTTGGTCAATATGATCATGTAAGAGTTTATGGTCGGGATTATTTCGAAAAATTAAGAGCTATTGGTTTTAAAGTTGATGAGGTAGACTACACCAATATTTTATCAGAAAACGATGTAACAAAATACTGTCTTTCCCCAGGAGAAATCCTTCCTGTTTGTTATAAGCCTTAATGTTTACTTTTCAGGAAAACCATTTACAGATAGTGTTTTTAATTCCTTATTCTGATCTTCATAAATAAAGTATGCTTTGAGTTCTTGATGTGTTTCTAAGAATTTTTTTGAGCCTTCTAATCCCATCGACATCAATGCAGTTGCATATGCATCTGCTTCCATACAGGTATTGGTAATAATAGAAACTGCCAAAAGGTTTGATTTTAAAGGATATCCAGTTTTAGCATCCAAAATATGAATATATCGCTCTCCGTTTTCATCAATTTTATACTTTCTATATCCACCAGAAGTCGCCATAGCTTCATCATGTAACGAAATTACTTTGCTATACGATTGTGTGTCATCAAAATTAGGATCTTCTACTCCTATTCTCCAGGGTTTTTGTTTAATTACATTACTTCCTTTACCTCTAATCTCTCCTCCTATCTCAACCAGGTAATTCTTAAACCCCTTGTTTTCAAAAAATTCGGCAAAAACATCTACTCCATATCCTTTTGCCAATGCATTAAAATCTATATATGTTTTAGGGTCATCTTTTACAATTTTATTTTCTTTCAGTAATACTTTTTGTAAGCCAACAGAGAGCAATAAACTATCTATTTTAAGACTATCTAAAGAGGCTATTTTTCCTTCCGGCCCAAAATCCCATGCATTTACCAAAATCCCAATTGTAGGATCAAAAGCTCCATTTGTTGCCTTATGTATCTTTTTAGAAGCATCAAACACTTTCACAAAATGTTCATCGATCACTACAGTAGTATCTCCTGAGTTTATCCTGGATATATCAGAATCCTTGATATAAGTAGACATTGATCTATTGATCACATTGATCAAACTGTCATATGACTTTGAGAAATCATACGCTTTATCATCTATGAATTGTACCGAAAACGTGGTTCCAAAAGCTTCACCTTTGGTGTAATTAAGATGTAATTTAACTTCTTTTTTACACGAAACAAATAATACTATTAATACAATTATACCTATTCTTCGAATCATAATTTTAGTTCAAATGAGTTTCAATGATTTGTAGTCCTGCATATTCCATAATATATTCTTCGTTTAGAAGTAACGGTTTATTTGGGTTTTCAGAATTTTGTAAACCAACACCTGCATAGAACACTTTTGCTTCTTGTTCTATAGCATGTTTTTTAAACGACTCCATCCAAATGATATCATAATTATGAGGATTATCTGGATACGAAACTGCTTTAACAAGTACGAAATATCTTTGATTAGATGTATCAATACACACAAACTGAGGATGTTTTCCCAAGGTGCTATTAATTGCAATAAATTCGAAGCCTTTTTTTTCTAATTCTTCACCTACAATATTCATTGCCAGGTTATGTAATTCTTGTTTAGTAAGTATTCTGGTCATAGCGTTGCAAAGATATTATTTTGGAAACATAATTTAGAAATATACCGAGCTCATTTAGACTTTTTCGATTAGCATGTATAAAAAAGTTCTCGATACATTTTTTACTCCACTACGCTCAGTAAAAAACACTTCGAAC
>CAKMZM010000210.1 GCA_929200365.1 uncultured Flavobacteriaceae bacterium
CCAGGAGCAGCGATACGTGGAGATTGGGGAGAGATTATCCTTGAAGATGGAGTTAATGTGCAGGAAAATTGTACGGTACACATGTTCCCTGGTAAATCTATTGTGCTTAAAGAAAGTGCACATGTAGGACACGGAGCGGTAATTCACGGCGCAAATTTGGGACGTAATTGCCTAATTGGGATGAATACCGTGATTATGGATGATGCAGAGATCGGAGATGAATGTATAGTAGGAGCAATGTCTTTTGTAAAAGCAAATACAGCTTTCCCAAAAAGAAGTTTGATTGTTGGTAATCCAGCAAAGGTGGTTAAACAAGTGAGTGATGAAATGATAGCCTGGAAAACAAAAGGAACAAAGTTATATCAACAGCTACCAGCAGACTGTTATGAATCACTAAAAGAAGTAGAACCTTTAAGAGAAATTCCAAAAGATAGAGAAATACAGGAAGCATTTTATAAAACCTTAGAAGAGTTTAAAAACAAATAAATCATCATGAGTATTGTGTTAAACTTATTGCAGGTATGTTTATGAAAGAAAAAGATTTTTAATAAACTTAACCGATATAAACGATAAATTAATATATTACAAATAACAAACTAACAAACATTAGTTAATAAAGATGTCGACAGTAGAATTAAAAATGCCCAAAATGGGTGAAAGTATATCAGAAGCTACCATTCTTAACTGGTTAAAGAATGTAGGTGATACGGTAGAAGAAGATGAAACAATTTTGGAAGTGGCTACAGATAAGGTCGATTCTGAAGTGCCTTCTCCTTGTAATGGGGTAATAACAGAAATACGTTACCAGCCTAATGAAGTTGTAGAGATAGGACAGGTAATTGCTGTAATCGATGCAGATGCTACATCAGTATCAGCTCAACAAAATAAAGAAGAGGCAGAAACCAGTACAGAAAGATCACAAAAAAAACCAGAACAATCTGTTCAAACAGAACCGAGAAGAACAAGTGGCTCTGATTTTAAAAATCATAATCTGGGAGAAAATGATGGATTTTTATCTCCTCTGATCATTAGTATTGCCCAAAAAGAACATATTACTATAGAAGAACTACAAAGTATTGCAGGTACAGGAGTAGATGGTCGTATACGTAAAAGTGATGTGGTGCAATACCTGAAGAGCAGGAAGTATCCACTACCTAGCAAACCACAACCACAAGCTCAAAAATCTACCTATAATGCACCTCCGATCTCGTTTGTCGAAGGCAAAGATCGTATTGTAGAAATGGATCGTATGCGAAAAATGATCGCAGATCACATGGTGTATTCTAAACATACCTCACCTCATGTAACCAGTTATATCGAAGTTGATGTAACCAATATAGTGAATTGGAGAAATGAGGTAAAAGTGAAGTTTCAGGAAAAACACGGAGAAAAATTAACATTTACTCCGATTTTTGTAGAAGCGGTTGCAAAAGCAATTCAGGAATATCCAATGATTAATGCATCTGTAGACGACAAGAAGATTGTGGTGCACAATGATATTAATGTAGGTATGGCAACTGCATTGCCTAATGGTAATTTAATTGTTCCGGTGGTTAAAAATGCAGATGAAAAAAACCTGCTTGGATTGGCTAAACGTGTAAATCATCTGGCCAATAGTGCAAGAAATAATGCTTTGAAACCAGACGAAATACAAGGCAGTACTTTTACTATTTCTAATGTAGGAACCTTTGGTAGTTTGATGGGAACACCAATCATTAATCAACCCGAAGTCGCTATTCTAGCCTTAGGAATTATTAAGAAAAGACCAGAGGTAATTACTACCGAAAAAGGAGACGAAATCGCAATTAGAAGTATGATGTATTTATCGTTGTCTTTTGATCATAGGGTGGTAGACGGGTTTTTAGGAGGATCATTTCTGCGCAAAGTAGGAGATGAGCTAGAAGCTTTTGATACAAATAGAGAAATATAATAATCAACTAATCAATAAATGCACAAGGGATAGAAGCAAACTACCATGTAGCGCGAATAGCCCGACCCTGGGAGGTACGACTCGGGGATGTGCCCAAAACTAATACTAATGGAGCAGCAAATCAAAATTACAACAACCTCAAATTCAAAATTAAAGGATATTGATTTTGATCATATCCCTTTGGGTAAAACTTTTACCGATCATATGTTTATCTGTGATTATGAAAACGGAGGGTGGCAAAACCCACGTATCGAACCGTTAGATTGTATTCCTACACACCCTGCAGCAATGGCTTTGCATTATGGCCAGGCAATTTTTGAAGGAATGAAAGCCACAGTAGGAAAGGATAATACTCCGTTATTGTTTAGACCCGAAGAAAATGCAAAACGATTTAATCATAGTGCTGTTAGGATGGGAATGCCTTCTGTACCCGAAGAACTTTTTGTAGAAGCGGTAAAGCAGATTGTAAGAATAGAACACAAGTGGATACCACCACAAGAAGGCAGTGCATTGTATCTGCGCCCGTTTATGTATGCAGATGAATCTTTTATCGGGATGCGTGCAGCAACAAGTTATAAGTTTATTGTCATCTGTTCTCCCGCAGCGCCACTTTTTACCAAAAAAGTCAGATTATATGCCGAAACAGAATACATAAGAGCAGCAGATGGAGGAACAGGAGAGGCAAAAGTAGCAGGGAATTATGCAGCAGCAATACTGCCTACCGAAAAAGCCAAAGCCAAAGGATATGACCAGGTATTGTGGTTGGATGCTAATGAACACAAGTATATTCAGGAAGTAGGAACGATGAATATCTTTTTTAAGGTAGATGGTAAATTTATTACTCCGAGTACCAGTGGATCGATTTTAAAAGGAATTACTCGCGATAGTGTAATTACCTTATTAAAAGATAAAGGTTTTGAAGTAGAGGAGCGCCCGATTGCGATCGATGAGATTATTGAGTTTTCGAAAAAAGGAAAATTAGAAGAAGCTTTTGGAACAGGAACAGCCGTCGCTATTGCCATGGTAGGAGTTATTGGATACAATGAAGAACAGGTTACATTGCCAGAAGCAAACCCTGTAAGCCAGGATATAAAAAATACTCTGAATGAGATCAAAACTCAAAAAAGAGAAGATAAACATGGTTGGATTATACCTGTGTCTATTTAAAAAGAAGGTAAAATAATTAGAATGTACGAGTTCAGGAAAAGTTGAAATTACTTCAGTTTAAACAGAAATTCAGGTTGTTTTTCAGTGCTTTATAATAGTTAAAGAATATCGGGAACAAGTACTTAAAAATTATAAATCGTACATCAAAAATTAATTTAAAAATGTTAGCTGAAAAAATCATAGCAAAAGAAATATTAGGAAAAGCATTCATGACGCTCTGTAAAGCTAAGTCGATGACAGAGTTGTATGAAGAAAATTTCAAAACAGTATCCAAATATGTACATGCAACCTCAAGAGGGCATGAAGCAGTTCAAATAGCCACGGCAATGCAGTTATTGCCTCAGGATTATGCATTTCCGTATTATAGAGATGATTCGATGCTGCTCGGGATAGGAATGCGACCTTATGATTTGATGTTACAATTGCTTGCAAAAAGAGACGACCCTTTTTCGGGGGGTAGAACCTATTACTCACATCCCAGTTTACGAGATGAGGATAAGCCAAAAATTCCGCATCAATCATCGGCAACAGGAATGCAGGCTATACCTTCTACGGGAGTAGCGTTAGGGATGCAATACAAAGAATCGGTTGGTTTAGATGATAAAAATTTAAAAGATAAGCCTCTGGTAGTATGTTCTCTTGGAGATGCTTCGGTAACCGAAGGAGAGATTGCAGAAGCGTTTCAGATGGCTGCTTTAAAGCAATTGCCGATTTTGTATTTGGTACAGGATAACGGATGGGATATATCGGCAAATGAAGAAGAAACCCGTGCGCAAAATGCCTTTGAGTATGCAGCAGGATTTAATGGATTAGATGCTATATCTATCGATGGAGCTAATTTTACCGAAAGTTACCTGGCGATACAAGAGGTAATTAAAACAATTAGAGAAGAAAGAAGACCGATTTTGGTACATGCCAAAGTACCTTTGTTAAATCATCATACTTCGGGAGTACGAATGGAATGGTATAGAGATGATCTGGAAGAAGCTCGCTCTCGTGATCCGTATCCCGTATTAAGGAATCAATTACTTTCATCTGGTTTTACAGAAGATGAAATATTGGCTATTGAAGCAGAAGCAAAAACGATAGTGGCCAAAGATTTGGATGAAGCCATGAAAGCCGAAGATCCAAAACCAGAAGATCTGTTTACTCATGATTTTGCACCTACACCAGTTACAGAAGAAAAAGGAGAACGATCCCCTGCTGATAAAGAAGAAGTGGTGATGGTAGATTGTGCATTGTTTGCGGTAGAAGAATTAATGAGGAAGCATAAAGAATGTTTATTGTATGGTCAGGATGTGGGAGGAAGACTGGGAGGAGTATTCAGAGAAGCAGCAACATTAGCTCAAAAATTTGGAGACGAGCGGGTGTTTAATACGCCTATCCAGGAAGCTTTTATTGTGGGTTCTACTGTTGGAATGTCTGCGGTTGGTTTAAAACCTATTGTAGAAGTACAGTTTGCCGATTATATCTGGCCAGGGCTAAATCAATTATTTACAGAGGTAAGTAGATCATGTTATTTGTCTAATGGAAAATGGCCGGTATCGATGATTCTACGAGTTCCGATTGGAGCCTATGGTAGCGGGGGGCCTTATCACTCCTCGTCGGTTGAATCTGTAGTAACTAATATTCGTGGAATCAAGATTGCATATCCAAGTACTGGAGCAGATCTTAAAGGATTGATGAAAGCTGCATATTATGATCCAAATCCTGTAGTGATTTTAGAACACAAAGGATTGTATTGGTCAAAAGTAAAAGGCACTGATGCTGCCAGAACTATAGAGCCATCAGAAGATTATATATTACCGTTTGGTAAAGCTAATGTTGTACAACGTATATGGCCACAGGATGAAAAAGAAACCATGACTGTCGTAACCTATGGGATGGGAGTACATTGGGCGCTTAATGCCACAAAAGATATGAAAGATGTAGTTGAGGTTATTGATTTACGCACATTACACCCTCTGGATGAAGAAACCATCATAGAATCGGTAAAGAAAACCAAAAAATGTCTTGTAGTAACCGAAGAACCTACCAATAATTCTTTTGCAAGAGCATTATCTGGTAAAATCCAGGAAGAATGCTTTAGATCTCTGGATGCTCCTGTAATGACTATCGGGTCAGAGAATATGCCAGCTATTCCTTTGAACAGTACTTTGGAGCAAACTATGATTCCTTCTACCGAAAAGGTAAAAGAGAAGATAGACGAACTATTAAAGTATTAAACGATTTGATAATAAATATACCCTGGTAATTTAAATCTAAATTACCAGGGTATATTTATTATTCCCACATACAGAATCTGCCATTGCATTCTCCAATGCCACAAATATTAAGACTTATTCGGCAACATAACTCTCCTTTCTGATAGCAATCCGATATACGGCTTTTTGATCCATTAATAGATTTTTGATCCGCTTTATTCAGTTTTTTTACTCCATTTACGTTTATGATATTTTTCATTTTTAAAGGTTTTAAGAGTTTATATTTATTTGAACTAAAAATGAAAGTGTAAGATATTGATAATAATTAATTGTGCTTAGTTATTGAGTTTGATAGCGAAAAAGTCAAAATGAGTTCATATATAAGTGGTATTTTCTTATTTTATTCATGTAATATTTTTATTATCAACTTGTTAAAAAAAACATTAAAAATAGTTAAGAAAAGTTCTTGTTAG
>CAKMZM010000211.1 GCA_929200365.1 uncultured Flavobacteriaceae bacterium
GTTTTCATTATCTTTTTGTAATATCTCCTGATCCAGATACTTTTTTGTCTTCTTTTTGAGGGTCTCCTTTATAAAATATATCACCAGATCCAGATACACGAGCTTTTAAGTAAGCAGTAGCCATTACTTCGATATCACCAGATCCAGATACAGTTACAGTTACATTTTTTGCATTTAAGTTGTATGCAGAAAGGTCACCAGAACCAGATACATTTCCGTTAAAACTACCAGTACTTCCTTTTAAAGACAGATCACCAGACCCAGATACTTGCCCCCATATATTTTTTGAATCAACTACAAGTTGAACATCACCAGACCCAGATACTCCAGTTTTAAAATCAGAAGCCTTAATTGTATCAGAGCTATATACATCTCCTGACCCCGATAGTGTAACTTGAGTTAGATCTTTAAAAGGGACCGTAATGATTAGTTTTTTTCCTATAGAAGGTTTTAGATAATACCCTTTTTTTACATAAATTCTTAGGGCATCTCCCTCTACCTCGGTTACTAAATAATCAATAAGATTGCTTTCTCCCTTGATTGTGATTTTTCCTTCTGTACCCGATATTAAGGATACGTCCAAGCTTCCTTTTACTTTTACCTGATCATAATCTGATGTAGTTCTATTTTTGGTAACAGAATTGCCATTACCATTAATTTTTTTTCCATTTCCCCACCATTGTGCTTGTAAAGAAGTTATACTGCATAATATAAGTCCTATAATAAATGCTACTGTTCTCATTGTATTGATGTATTAATGTTTTGTATATATTAGTTTTTTCTTAATTTGATTCCACCGTAACTAGAGGTTATATTGATTTTTTTTCCGCTATTAGCTTGACCGTTATATCCTTGATAGTCCTTTTTAGAGCTCTTAACGTATTTCTTTTGTATGTTTATATTTTCGTCTAATTTAATACCTCCATACGAAGTTTTGATTGCAAAATCAAAAGTACATCCGTCCTCATATCCAATATTAATACTGGTATAATCTGTTTCAATTGTTACGTTTTTGAAGGTTGGTTGTAATGAACGAACTTCAATAGATCCATAATCAGAATTAATACTTAGTGCTTCAGAAATACTCCCAATTTTTGTAGTAACATAATCTGAAACTCCTATTATTTTTCCTCCATTTTCTATTCGAATCCCGCCATAATCGCAGCTGTAGTTTAAGTTTTTTATAGATTTGAATTTTGATTGTGTATAATCAGCATTTAGATCAATCTTATTGCTATTACCAACTTCAAAATCAGAATAATCAGCGTTGATTTTTCCATTTTTAATGTAAGAAATAGTACTGTTATTAGTGTAATCTATATTGATGTAATTGTTATCGCCTAATAGTTCTCCGATAATAATTTGACCATAATCACAGTTAATTTTAGCATTACCTTTTATTTTATCTAGAGTGATGTTTCCGTAATCGTTATTAAAATCTACACTATTAGTCACAGGAACTTTTACAGTATAATTGATTTTCATATTTATGTCGTTGTTCCATCCGCTGGTCCATTTATCCCACCAGGAGCTATTGTTTTTATTAAAAATGGTTTTGGCACTCACCATTTGTGATGAAGAATCAAACTCAACATCGATAGATTCTAGTTTTTTGATCACTTTTTCTTCACTATTTCCACTTACTTTGATAATGATTTCCATAACTATTCGATTTTCATTCCAAGAAGTAATATCCAGATTACCATAATCATTACTAATTTTTAATAAAGCATCTGTGTTAACCGAGAAGTCTTTTTTTAATGTCTTTTCTTTGGTATATTTTCCTTTCAGATCTCCATTATTGGCTATGGTCAAGGCAGGAATCATTAATAAAAGGAGTATGTTATAATATAAAGTTTTCATTTTCTGATAATTTAAATTCATTAATACTGTTAATTTTTTGTAGTACCTCGTCTAATAAATTTGCACGTTGTTGAAAATTTTTGATCATAGCACTGATTACACGTTTATCGTTTCCACTATGAAAAAGATCTTTTTTGAGTGTTTCATAATCAGATTCCAGTTTTTCTAATTGATGCATTGCATCCAAAACCAATTCTTTGGTTTCTGCAGAAGAAACCTTATCAATTTCTTCAAGTTGCAATTGAATAGCAGAGGTAAAAAAGCTTTGAGTTTCCTGCATTTCAGGAGAAACATTTGCCAGATCTACTTCTTTTTTTGGACTAAACATAAAAGTCATTGCCGCCATTCCAAATAGTATAGCTATCGAAGCAGCTATGGCAAGTGGGGTATACCAATTCACCTTTTTTGGTTGTAGCTGTACAACTTTGTTTTGTTGCTGCAACTTTTCTAAAAACCGAATTTGGTGATTAGCAGAAGGTTCATGTATGTCTAATTGATCTTGCATACGTTTAAATAACTTTTCTATTTTATTGGTACTCATACAAGTTGTAATTTTTTTCGTAGGCTTTCTTTTGCGCGCGAAACAAGCGTACGACAATTAGAATATGATATATTCATAATCTGACAGATTTCCTCATAATCATAACCTTCTATAAGGTGTAATGATAATGCAGTACTATAACTGTCTTTAAGTTGAGTTAGTGTATTTAGCACTGTTTTTACTTTTACAGAAGAAAAATCTTCTTCTACAATTCCAGCGCTATCTGTAATAACATACTCAACAGTTTCTAGAGCTATTTCACGATGAACATCTTTTTTACGTGCTGCGGTTATACTGGCATTAATTACTATCCTTTTTAACCAAGCTCCAAACATATTATTATCTTCTAGCATTGATAGTTTTGTAAAAGCGGTTAAAAAAGCTTCTTGCATAATATCTTCAGCCTCTGCTGTGTCCTTTATGATTCTCAATGCTGTATTGTACATTGCCTTATAATAACGATTATATGTTTCGAGCTGCGCATTTTGATCTCGCTCACGACATTTCGCAATTAGTTGCTCTGTATTTAATCGGGTTAGTGACAAAAAAATAATTTAGTTTAATATAAAGATATATATTGCAGTGTTTTGTTACAGTTTTTTATTTTTTTTTTAAAACTTGTGGCATAACAATTGAAATATAGATAGTGAATATATAGATAAAACCCTTGTTTTATTGGGGTTTATTAGATTTTTAATCAGTTTTATTAAATTATAAAAAAAATGTTGCTTTGTTGTGATGACAAAATGACTTTGATATATGCTTATGGCCAAAACCAAATTTACAACACTTGACAGTTTGTCATTTCAGGGGATAGATGAAGAAGCAGAATTAATTCCTCTATTAACACCAGAAGATGAAGAAGAAATAGATAAAGAGGAATTACCTGAAATATTACCAATACTACCTTTAAGGAATACAGTATTATTTCCTGGTGTTGTTATTCCTATTACTGCAGGAAGAGACAAATCTATTAAGCTTATTAATGAAGCCAACAATGGTAATAAAACAATTGGTGTAGTTTCTCAAAAAGAAGAAGAAATAGAGAATCCATCTATAAAAGATATTAATGAAGTAGGTGTAGTAGCTCGTATTCTTAGAGTTTTAAAAATGCCTGATGGCAATACTACAGTAATATTACAAGGCAAAAAACGATTTCATATAGATGAAGTTGTAGAAGAAACACCCTATATCAAAGCTAAAGTTAAAGAAGTTTCTGAAGCAAGACCCGCAAAAGAGAATAAAGAATTTAGCGCAATAATAGATTCGATAAAAGATTTGGCCTTAGAAATTATAAAGGAAAGCCCAACAATACCATCTGAAGCTTCATTTGCTATCAAAAATATAGAAAGTAATTCTTTTCTTATCAATTTTGTATCCTCTAATTTAAATCTACCTGTAGAGGAAAAACAAAAATTATTGGAAATAAATGATCTTAAAAAAAGAGCTTTAGCTACTTTAAAATATATGAATATAGAGTTTCAAAAATTGGAACTTAAAAATGTTATTCAAAGTAAGGTTCAGCATGACATGAACCAGCAACAACGAGAATATTTCTTGCATCAACAGATGAAAACCATCCAAGAAGAACTTGGAGGTGTTTCACATGAAGATGAAATCGAAGAAATGCGTTTGCGAAGTAAAGATAAAAAGTGGGATGAAAAAGTAAAAGTTCATTTTGACAAAGAACTTGCCAAAATGCAACGTATGAATCCTCAGGTAGCAGAATACTCTATACAACGTAACTACTTAGATTTGTTTCTGGATTTACCTTGGAATGAATTTAGCACAGATAAATTTGACTTAAAACGAGCCAAGAAAATTTTAGATAGGGATCATTATGGTTTAGATGAAGTAAAACGACGCATTATAGAATATCTTGCAGTATTAAAACTTCGTAATGATATGAAATCCCCAATATTATGTCTATATGGACCTCCTGGAGTGGGTAAAACTTCATTAGGAAAATCTATTGCAGAAGCACTGGGAAGAGAATATGTAAGAATATCATTAGGTGGATTGAGAGATGAAGCAGAAATAAGAGGGCATCGAAAAACGTATATAGGAGCAATGCCAGGTAGAATTATCCAAAGTCTTAAAAAAGCAGGAACCAGCAACCCTGTATTTGTGTTAGATGAAATAGATAAATTATCAGTCGGTAATCAAGGCGACCCATCATCTGCTTTATTAGAAGTTTTAGACCCTGAACAAAATTCTGAATTTCATGATAACTTCCTTGAAATGGGATTTGATCTCTCTAAAGTAATGTTTATAGCTACTTCTAATAGCTTAGGGACAATTCAACCTGCACTTCGTGATCGTATGGAGATTATTAATGTCACTGGGTATACTATAGAAGAAAAGGTTGAAATTGCTAAACAACATTTGTTGCCAAAACAGCTTGAAGAACACGGGTTAGATAAGTCTCATATTAAGATAGGAAAACAGCAATTAGAAAAAATAGTAGAAGGATATACAAGAGAATCTGGAGTACGAGGTCTAGAAAAACAAATTGCTAAAATGGTACGTTATGCAGCCAAAAATATAGCAATGGAGGAAGAGTATAACGTGAAAATTAGTAATGAAGATATTGTAGAGGTTCTTGGAGCACCAAAATTAGAACGTGATAAATATGAAAATAATGATGTTGCAGGTGTAGTAACAGGGCTTGCTTGGACAAGTGTAGGTGGAGATATTCTATTTATAGAATCTATTCTTTCTAAAGGAAAAGGAAACCTGACCATAACAGGTAACTTAGGAAAAGTGATGAAAGAATCTGCCACTATTGCTATGGAATATATTAAAGCTAATGCTGTAGAATTAGGTATTAATCCAGACATTTTTGAAACATATAATGTACACATACATGTACCAGAAGGAGCTACACCAAAAGATGGCCCTAGTGCAGGGGTTACAATGCTAACATCTCTGGTTTCTTTATTTACACAACGTAAAGTTAAGAAAAGTCTGGCGATGACAGGAGAGATTACACTGCGCGGAAAAGTATTACCCGTAGGCGGAATTAAAGAAAAAATCCTTGCAGCAAAACGAGCACATATAAAAGAGATATTGCTTTGCGAAGACAACAAAAGAGATATTAATGAAATTAAAGAGGAATATTTAAAAGGACTTACGTTTCATTATGTTAAAGATATGGAAGAAGTATTACAACTTGCAATTACCAATACCAAGGTTAAGAATGCTAAGAAATTATAAAGGTAAATTATAATCTTATAAAAATCGTTACAGTTGATACTATCTCTTAAGTGTGTAACTTAAAATACCGAGGGTTTGACTTTGTTTAGAGTCAGACCCTTAA
>CAKMZM010000212.1 GCA_929200365.1 uncultured Flavobacteriaceae bacterium
GTAAAATTATCGGTCGCAAAAACCTCAAGGATATTTCCGTTGTCATATCCCGCCTGAAGATCAAAATATAAAACCTCATCTAGTGAGGTGCTTATATCAATATCAGGAGTAATAAACCATACTTTATACAAACTTTCTTTTGACCTATATCCTGTTATTTGTGCATATTGATTTTCACCAAAACTACCTATCTTATACTTTAATTTCCCTCCTGTGATATTACTATTCATCCATCCCGAATCTTCTAGATCACCAATTTTGAGATTATTAAAATCTTCTTCGAATACTACTATAGTTCCTTCAGAAACTATCGGGCATTCTAAAACTGTAGGATCACATCTCGTTTCATTATCAAATACTAACCCTCGCGGATCATTAAGTACTAAGTTATATGTATTTCCTAAAAAGTTTTTAGTTAATATTCCTTCAAAACTTCCTTGTTGACTTGGTAGTTTAAGCCCCTTAAAGTCTGAAAAAGTGCTCGTGCTTAGTATTGTATTTATTCCTGTTACACAACTCTCTACAATACGTTCTCCATCAAACTTATCATAATTTTCTGCTGCAAAAGTAAAGGTGTTATCTTTTGAAACGAGATTTTTAGTAAACTGAATATGGTTTACCTTGATGTATATGTTTACTAGTTTATCAGTAAAATCTTCAATTGTGATTTCTAGCGGAGTTATGGTAGCCGTTTCTGCAGATCTTATCACGACTTCTTCTATAAAAAAAGAGGGAATTGCACCAATAGTATTTCCTTCTGAAACTCCAAGAGTTGGAATCCCATTTTCTATTCCAAGAGACAAACCATCTAGTCTGATATATACTTTGCGTCCAAATTCATAGGTAGTAAATAACGGATTATCATCTATTAATACCCGAATGCCTGCAGAAGGGTTAGCATGCTTATCCTGAAGCACTAATTCTTTAAAAAAATTACTGGTCTTGTCACTGGATATTACATAGCCCTGAACAAAATTGTTAGTATCTTCAAAAACTACTTTAGCATTTTCTCCATCTTCTACAAGTTTCTGTCCCAAAGTACCAAGTATTGCATCAATTGTAACTAGTGTACCTTCAATTTGTGGTTCATCTATGGTAACAGGAGATATTTTAAATTCATCTTTTGGTGAGCAAGCTATAATTGTACATGATACAATTAAAATCCAAAAAAAATTCTTTGTGTTCATTTTATATTATATTTTTTGTTGTGTTTATTGTTCTTATTATGAAGGTAGACCTCACAGGCCTGTGAGACCTGTGAGGTTTGGAACTAAAATCTTATATATACATTAAGGTAGTAAGAAGTGCCATACCCATAAAAGTACTTTGATCCATAAATAGGGGTATCACGTTGTGATTCTTCTAAAGCCAATCGGTAATTTGCATTTCTGGCTTGTTCAAACCCTCCTGTTTTATACTCTTGATCAAGAATATTATTTATAGAGGCAAAAAAACCAATGTAGTATTTCTTGATTCGCCAGGATTTACCACCAATAGCATTTACAAGAAAGTAGTCTTTAAACTGCTCTTGTTGTAAAAGTTGTTTTGCAACATCCTCATCATAATCATTAAAAGGTAATCCATCTGTATCTCGATAAAAATTCGCAGTTCTTGCAAAAGGACTTATGTTGATATAAGCATTAGAAAAATAGTTTGTGGTAGCCCCAAACCACCAAAAATCTGGGTCTCGATACTCAAAACCTAATTGCCCTGCTTGTTGAGGTCCTCCTGCAATGTGATACCCTTTTAATGCAGATTTTCCGAAACTTCGTGTTCCTTGAATATCTGAAAATGCTTCACTAGTACTAGTTAAAACCAAATCTGGATCATTATCAAATATAAAACTACCAACTGCTGTTGCTCCTTTAATTTTAATAGTGGGGGTAATTTGGTATTCAATTCCAAATTCTCCTCCGATATACCGTTTATCTATGTCGGTAAGTATTTCCTGAACAAACCCCACATCTGATCCTGAGATAGCTTCGGTAAAAAAGAACGAAATATTGGTAGCATCTCTAATTTTGGTGTAATACCCTGTTAATCTTGCTTTTATTCTTGAAGAACGAAGTATATAACTACCATCTATAGATTGAATTTTTTCACCTTCCTGAGCTTCACCTAATAATTGTGCTACGGTATTATTATTCTGCCTAATATTTGCAAAAGTATTACGAATTGTAGGTGCTTTATTGAAATAGATGCCTTGTAGTTTAATAAAGTGATGCCCACTGATAGTAAGAGTAGTTCCTGCTTTTATTCCATAGTTCATAAAGTTTGAAGCTTCGCTTTTTCCATAAGAAGCGTCTCCTGGAAAATATCCATTTTCAAACAAACCATTTCTTTGATAAGATGTTTGCGAAATTGTTCCACCTAAAAAGAAGTTAGCTCTTTTCAACTTAAATTGCCCTTGAAGAAATCCATTAATCGAGGAAGCCTCAATCTCATAATTATAATCATAGCGATCTCCTACTCCTACAATACGATCTGGGTTGCGTAAATCACTCTGCGCTCTATTGGTTAATTCAGAAGGAGTTAATCCTGTTGAAGATAAAGCAAATACATCGACATCCAGAAAACCAGTACCGCCCAAAAGATCGGTTACCTCAGCAAAATTTTGACTCTTTAATTTCTTGTACCCAATCGCCGCATTTAATGTAATGTATGTATTGAATTGACTATTTAGTATCATATTGCCACTCAACTGGGTATCATCTGTTCTATCTTCATATAAGATATATGTTGAATTATTACCTTTTTGCGCATTTTGTTGATTGGTTTGTAATATATCACCCCAGTTTAATTGCCCATCGTTGATAAGATGTTGTTGTGCTAAAAAAGCATTTTGATACTCCAGAGGAGTTGGGTTAGGATGCTCTAAAAAAGAACTTGGCATATTATCTGAGTGCACAGGATTGGTGTTTGCACTTCTGCCTCCTCCAATATAGGTTTGTTGCCCATTAGGACCTATTATTAAATCACTTCCCCCATTATCTATTCTACTATTTGCAATTTTACCCGTCTGAAATGCTATATTTGTCTGTATATGTGTCTTTTTTGATATATTCCAATAATGATTTAACATAAAGACTGGTTCTTCTATTTTCCGTTCTTTTGAGTTCCTTATTTCTCTGTCAAAATACCCCCAGTTTGGGTTATATTTGTTTCCTTTAAGATTAAATACCTCATTAGTAATTGCTGTAGATCTTCCTCTGCGATTGGGAGTATAAAAACTGGTTAGATTTAGACTGTGTTTTTTTCCTAATTTTTTTTCGATCGAAACAAAAAATGAATTTGAATCGTATAAAGTTCCTTCAACAAAACCTTCTTTTCCATATCTTCTGGCTAAGGACACAGAGAAAGCCCATCCTTTTGTGGTAATCCCAGAATTATACGTTCCTATTACTCTACCCTGATAATTACGGTTAGAAATAGCATAAGATAATTTGCCTCCTTTTCTATACTTAGAAGCTCTCATAATGATGTTAGAAGTTCCTAAAAGATCTCCGAACGTATAGTCATTTTCTGAGATTCCTAGTGAAAATTCCTGATTGCGTTGCACATCATTTAATCCTCCCCAATTGCTCCATTGTGGTCTTCCATTAAAAAATTTATTCATTTCAATTCCATTGATCAGGATTTTTCGGTTTTCATTTCCTAAACCTCTTGGGCGAAAAAAAGTTGAACTAAAATCAAATGCTGCGGCAGTAAGAAATATATCTCGGGTAGATTGAAGTAATCCCGAAACACTAAAAGATACATCATCATCATCCAGTTCCTGATCAGAAAGGCTAATCGTACCTATGTTTTGTTGTTCTGTATTAAAATCAAATTGTAGGTCTATTTTTTTAAGATCCAATACATTACCTTCATTAATTATAATAGGAAAACGTTTGGTTATATATCCTTGTTTCGATAGTATAAGTACTTGCTCCCCTATAGGAAGTATAGTATCTTGAAAATCAAATTCACCAAAAGTATTAGTTAGCACATTAATCTTTGTTTCTTTAATAGATACCTTAACTTTTTGAAGATTTACTTCAGAAATGGCGTCTATAATTTTTCCTTTTAGCCTAGTTTGTTGTGCATGAATACTAGAGATACTATAAAAGAAAATCACTAATATATATTTTAGATCAAAAAAAGAGTACGTCATTTTGTGAGATTAAATAATTCAAATTCATACTGATTTACAGTTTAACAAGGCAAGTATATAATATCCCTGTTTCATTTTTTGAAACTGAAAAAAATAATCTTTGTATTTGATTTATAAATAGTATTTGTTCTTGAAATAATCTCGAGATATATCAAGGGCATTAACCCTAAGCTTCACAGGGGTGCTGAATCAAGTTCAACACTAGTCTGTGAGGTCTAATAAAAAATAATCTTATGTTTTTAAAAAGTATCTGTGTAATATTTGTTTTATTATTTACTTCCTTTCTTTTTGCACAAGAAAAAAAGGAGTATAAAATTCATACTATAGCATTTTACAATCTCGAAAATCTCTTTGATCCCGAAAATGATCCTATGACTTTTGATGATGATAGAACTCCTAATGGGAAAGATCACTGGACCTATAAATTGTATACTCATAAAGTAACAAACATGGCTAGAACAATCTCTGAAATAGGGAAAGAATCTGCTATCAATTCCCCAGCTATTTTAGGGGTTGCAGAAATAGAAAATAGAAAAGTACTCGAAGATCTTGTTAATGATCCTAATCTTAAATTAAAGAATTACGGTATTGTTCATTTTGACTCACCAGACCGAAGAGGTATCGATGTCGCTTTACTTTATCAAAATGCATTGTTTAAAATTAAAAACTATAGCAAACATAAATTGGTAATTTATGATAGAAATACTACTAAAAGAGTATTTACAAGAGATCAATTGTTGGTGAGTGGTTACCTAGATGGCGATCTAATTCATATTATCGTAAGTCATTGGCCATCAAGAAGAGGTGGAGAATCCAGAAGTAGATATAAGAGAGAAAAAGCAGCAGCATTAAACAAAAAAATAATAGATTCACTATTTGCTATTAATCCATATGCAAAAATTATCACTATGGGTGATTTTAATGATAACCCAAGCGACTCAAGTGTTAAAAAAATCCTGATGGCAAAACAGGATAAAAAAGAGATTAAAATTAAAGAAATCTATAATCCTATGGTAAAATTGGCAAAAAAAGGATGGGGTTCACTAGCCTGGAGAGACCAATGGAGTCTGTTTGATCAAATTATTATTTCTAAAAGTTTTTTAGACACTGATTCTTCTTCTTATCGGTATTATAAGGCAGGGGTATTTAATCCAGAATATTTGATTACATCTACTGGTAAGTATAAAGGATACCCTTTTCGTAGCTATACCAATGGTGCATATACAGGAGGATATAGTGATCATTTTCCTGTATACATATATCTTATCAAGCAAAAAAAGTGAGCTTAAAAACACTTGGAGAGTGTAAATTAAACCTTGTCTGAATACTATTATAACAACACCTTTGATTCAAAAAAAAGGAAGTGTAAATCTAACCTTGTCTCAAGGTTAAGCCCCAGGAGGGCTCTGGGAGCTAGCTCCCAGAGCCCTCCTGGGGCTTGGTCGCTAAATCGAGTACCACCTGATCTCCAAATTTAATATATAATTGCTGAATAATCAAACTCCAATATTGAATGGTGAGACTATTGTCTCCAAAGAATCTGGTAATTCTATGTTACCCAT
>CAKMZM010000213.1 GCA_929200365.1 uncultured Flavobacteriaceae bacterium
TACTTTTCTTATGAGTGAATTTAAATCAGAACTGGTATTAGATTGATATTCTTAATTATGTTTATTTCATGATTCTATTATTGCTAACAAAAAAGAGGCAACCATAAAGTTACCTCTTCATTATTATTTACAGGATAATGTATTTTTTAAACTTCTGTTTCTATATATTCTTCAATAGGGGCACAGGTACACATTAAGTTTCTATCTCCATATGCATCATCTACACGACGAACAGATGGCCAAAATTTATTGTCTATTATATATGATAATGGGTATGCTGCTTGTTCTCTCGAATAAGAGAAATCCCAAGAGTCAGCTGTAAGCATAGCCATAGTGTGAGGTGAGTTTTTCATAACATTGTTTGGATTATCTGCGGTAGTTTCTTCTATTTCTTTACGTATTGAGATCATTGCGTTGCAAAAACGATCTAATTCTGATTTGCTTTCGCTTTCGGTAGGCTCAATCATAATAGTTCCTGCTACAGGAAAAGAAACTGTTGGGGCATGAAAACCATAATCCATAAGTCGTTTTGCAATATCTGTAACCTCTATACCATTTACTTTAAATGGCCTACAGTCCAGAATCATTTCGTGAGCAGCTCTTCCTTTTTCTCCTACATACAATACATCATAATGCCCATCCAGACGCTCTTTTATATAATTTGCATTCAAAATTGCATATTGAGTAACTTCTTTTAACCCATGTGCTCCAAGCATAGTAATATATCCATAAGATATCAAACATGCTAAGGCTGATCCCCATGGAGCTGCAGAAATTGCTGTTATAGCTTGATCTCCTCCTGTAGTGATAATGGGATTACCTGGTAAAAAAGGTACTAACTGTTCTGCAACACAAATTGGTCCAACACCAGGTCCACCACCACCATGAGGTATGGCAAAAGTTTTATGTAAGTTAAGGTGACATACGTCTGCGCCTATCACACCTGGGTTAGTCAAGCCAACTTGCGCATTCATATTGGCGCCATCCATGTATACTTGTCCGCCATTATCATGAATAAGTTGAGTAATTTCTTTAATGGCAGATTCATATACTCCATGTGTTGATGGGTAAGTAACCATTAAAGCGGCGAGGTTGTCTTTATATTTTAGTGCTTTTTCTCTTAGGTCATCTATGTCAATATTACCTTCTTCGGTAGCTTTGGTAACAATTACTTTCATTCCTGCCATTACTGCAGAGGCGGGATTTGTACCATGAGCAGATGAAGGGATCAAACAAATATTACGATGATGATCTCCATTTGATTCATGATATGCTCTAATTACCATTAATCCAGCAAATTCTCCTTGTGCGCCCGAATTTGGTTGTAGAGATGTAGCAGCAAATCCTGTAATTTCTGTAAGCTGTTCTTCAAGTTTTTTAAGAACTTCGTGATATCCCTGAGCTTGATACACTGGTACAAAAGGATGAATATTTCCCCATTTAGGGTTGCTAAGAGGTAACATTTCTGAGGCTGCATTAAGTTTCATTGTGCAGGATCCTAATGGAATCATAGAGTGATTTAATGATAAATCTTTTCGCTCTAATTTTTTAATGTAACGCATCAATTCTGTTTCAGAATGATAAGAATTGAATACTTCGTTTGTTAAAAAATCGGTATTACGCTTCAGGTTTTCATCTATATTATTTGAATTATTAATTTCCTGAATAGGAGTATATTCTTTTCCTGTGGCTTTAGCAAAAATTGATAAGATCGTATTTAGATTTTCAATTGTTGTTGCCTCATTTATAGAAATCGAGATTGTTTCTGAATCTGGATAGAAGAAATTTACTTCATGAGTTTCTGCAATCTCTTTTATTTTGGTTGCATCACCTTGTATACGAATGGTATCAAAATAGGCTGTATTAAGTTGATTGAAACCTAATTTTTCTAATTCGGTACTTAATACTACTGCCGAAGCATTCACTTTTGAAGCAATATAATTTAGTCCTTCTGGTCCATGATATACGCTATACATTCCTGCCATAACAGCCAATAATACTTGCGCTGTACAGATATTAGAAGTTGCTTTATCTCGTTTAATATGTTGTTCACGCGTTTGTAATGCCATTCGTAAAGCACGGTTTCCATTTGCATCTTGCGTAACCCCTATGATTCTGCCAGGAATAGTTCTTTTATATGCTTCTCTTGTGGCAAAAAAACCAGCATGCGGTCCACCATAGCCCAGAGGGATTCCAAAACGTTGGGTAGTTCCCACTACAACATCTGCATCAAAACTCCCTGGGGATTTCAATGATACTAAGCTTAATATATCTGCTGCTACGGCAACTTTAATTTCTCTCTGATGAGCTTTTTCAACAAAATCGGCATAATCATATACCTGACCTGATTTACCTGGATATTGCAAAATAGCACCATAAAACTCGGTCGAAAAATCGAATTGTTGATGATCTCCTACTATCAATTGAATATCAAGAGATACTGCTCTTGTTTGTAATAAAGAAAGTGTTTGAGGTAATATTTCTTCTGAAACAAAAAATTTGTTTGCATTGTTTTTTTTCTGATCTCTTGATCGTACGGCAAATAACATAGTCATTGCTTCTGCGGCAGCCGTACTTTCATCTAGTAAAGAAGCATTAGCTAGTTCCATACCTGTAAGATCACAGATCATAGTTTGAAAATTTAACAAAGCTTCTAATCGACCTTGTGCAATTTCTGCTTGATATGGGGTATATGCAGTATACCACCCTGGGTTTTCAAGGATGTTACGTTGTATAACTGCAGGCAAACAAGCCTCATGATATCCTAAGCCGATATAGGTTTTGAAGACCTTGTTTTTTTCCGAAAGCTTTTGTATATGTGTAGCATATTCTTGCTCACTTAAGGCAGCATCGAGATTTAATGGTTTTTTTAAAAGAATATCATTAGGAACAGTTTCATAAACTAATTGTTCTATAGAATCTGCTTTAATTGTATTTAGCATATCGTCAAGATCTTTTGTTGATGGACCAATATGACGTAGTGTAAAGGAATCAGTTTTCATAAGAAAAAAACAATTGAAATTGAAATTTCAAAAATACATATTTAATTGCTAAAATTTTCACAATTAATTAACCTAGATCTATCAAGTTTTTAACCAAATTGGGGTTTTATTAACATGTAACCTTTGGTTCATAACGTGAAAACCTTAAAAAGTATATTCAAATTCTACATCAACAGTAGTATTCATGTTGCTTTAGCTATTTGTGCTTTGGTACAAATTACTTTTATAAAGTATGGAATATCAGGTCAATTTACCTTTATTCTGTTCTCTTTTTTAGGTGCTGTTATGGCTTATAATTATGTAAAATACTCTAAAATCTCTAGACTTTACCACAAAAGATTAACCAAATCGATGAAAGGAATTCGTGTTTTGACCATTTTGTGTTGTTTGTTATTTGTTTATTTCGCGTTTAAGATGTCAATAAATATCTGGTTGTATATGGCTCCATTTATTGTACTTACCATATTGTATGCTGCACCTGTTTTTCCTGATAATAAGAACTTAAGGAGTCTTGCGGGTGTAAAAATCTTTATTATCGCTTTGGTATGGACAGGAATGACTGTATTGATCCCATTAATGTATGTAAAAGGAAGTTTGAATTTAATTTTTTTAATAGAAATGATTCAGCGGTTTTTGTTTATTGTTGTTTTGATGTTGCCTTTTGAGATAAGAGACCTTCGGTACGACGCTGTAGAATTAGAAACAGTTCCACAGAAAATCGGAGTGACAAAAACTAAGCTTTTCGGAAGTATTTTATTGGTCATCTTTTTATTATTGACTATTGTAAAGGATCAAGAACTATCTTCGGTAGAAATTTTAAGTACTATACTGATAACTACAATAAGTTTATTTTTTTTATGGGGAACAGATAAAAAACAATCCCAATATTACTGTTCTTTTTGGGTAGAGAGTATCCCTATAATGTGGTTAATAATTCAGGTTATTCTGGAATTTTTATTTAGTTAATGTTTTTATCGGATAATTGGGAGAAAACCCCTTGATTTTAGTGCTGTTATGATTTTGGATTTTCAAGAACTGTATAGCTACTGAGTTATTTTATAGTACTGAACTTTAGCCGACTTATATTTGGAATATAAAAACTTATCGACTTAAAACGGATAGGAGTATAGTTTCTTTTGTTTTTTTATTACTTTTTTATCAGAAATAACAGTATAAAAAAGGCTTAATTGACTACATTTTATATTTGTTAATTTTACATTTCTTTTTTGAGTATTATTGTATTATATCAATCGAATATATCAAATTTTGCTTTTATTAAAGGAAGAGGTTTCTCTATATTGATTTTTATCATAAATATATTTTGCTTCCTTGTAGAATCAATAAAGCTTAAACGATTTTATAACTTATCATTAAGAAGAATACCTATTTAAGATTGCATTCTTTGTTTTAGTCGTTCTTTCATTGCCTCTTTATCAGAGCGATTGATACTAATCACTCTTGGGTCGTTCATTAGTTTGGTTAATTTCATGTTCTTTGCAGTATATTTTCTACAGGCTCTACAATATATCAAATGTATATTTAGCTTCACTTTTTCCCAAAAAGAAACTTCTTTATACTGGTTTTTATCACAAAAGTGATTTGCTTCTGAACAATTTAAAAATATATTCTTTCTATTACTCATTTTTCTTAAAACCAATTTTTTTCTAAACACTTAGTCATTGCTGTACGTGCTCTATGAATGATCACCCATAAATTAGACGCTGTAATATCAAATTCATTACAAATAGCTTCGGTATCGAAGCCTTGTATTGTTTTTAATTTAAAAATATGAGCTTGTTTTTCGGGTAATTTTCCCATACAATTATGTATAGCTAAGCCTAATTCTTCGTTTTCGATCTCCCCTTCGGCATTACTATCAAAAGGGTCTGCTACACGTTCTTCTAGCCAGTTACCTTCAGTTTCAGAATCAGTAGTGTAGTTCATTCTTACCTCTGCTTTACCTTTATTACTGTTTATTTTTCGATAGTGATCAATGATTTTTCTTTTCAGAATAGAAATAAGCCAGGTACGTTCACTAGCTTCACCTTTGAAATTTTTCATGGATTTAAGTCCAGCAAAGAATGTTTCTTGTACTATATCTTGCGCAATTTCTTTATCATCAACTCTTACAATGGTATAGTTAAATAAGTAATCACTGTACTTATCTACCCACGTATTTGGGTCTATGGTATTTGTTGACATTATATTTCTTGTTGTTATATTCTCCAAAAATAGGATAAAAAGTTGAATCTTAACAAATGCTTTTAATGAATGAATATTTTGTATCATCAATATTATATCTCTACAGGTGATTGTGAAGATCTGTTTTTCTCGTGTTTTTTGGACTCTAAGTATAGTTTTATCGATTGATTACGAGCAGTAAGAAATTGAGTAAGATGTTTTTTTAAGACCAGATTATCAAATAATTTACCTAAAACTCCATAAGGTGTTTCGTATTCGAGTATATCGATCATTTCTGTACCTGATGATGTTTTATGAAAAAGATGTTGATGCTTAAAAGTTTTGAAACATCCTTTGACCATTTCATCGGTAAAGCTCTCTAGATATTCATACGTTGTAATGATACTTTTGTGAATGAGATAAATGCCAAAATGATTTCCTCTCTAGGTAACGGTTTCTCCTAATTCAATTAATCCCGAAGTTTTTCCTGCTATGGCTTTTTCTTTTGTTTTTTCTGCAGATATTAT
>CAKMZM010000214.1 GCA_929200365.1 uncultured Flavobacteriaceae bacterium
AATTTTAAAAAGAAAAGACAAAGATGCCCACCAACAATGGAAGGACATCCTAAACCCACCAGATGAATGTATGGATGGGGTTTGGTATGATAGCTGCGATAATAAAACGATCAATATGAAGGATGATGATACCCGTATTCTTACTGATAAAGAAGATCGTTATACGCCCTACATCAAAAAACACGAAAAGAAAAAAACCTATCTTTGGTTACAGGTAACATGCCAAGGCGATCAGTTGGATTTTGATCAAAAGTTTTTTAATAAAAATAGGTTAGAAGTAGATTATAATAATGGTTTAATTACAATAATTCGAAAATGGGAGCACTGGACTGGGAAAAACAAGAGTAGTGCTACGTTTGGCACATTTACTTTTGGTAATTTAAAAGGGTATATTTGCGAACCCTATGGAGAGGAAACTACTAAAAGTGGAAAAGACAAGAGAATACCAGCAGGTACATATAATCTTATTTGGCATACTTCTCCAAAATTTCCAAAAAATAAATACACATCAAAAAATGAAGATTACAAAAATTTTAATCTTGATTTTCCTCCTGTAAAAAATGGTTTTTTAAAAGTGTATAATGATAAAGTACCCAAAAAAAGAGGTATTTTAATTCATGCTGGACAAGATGGAGGTTGGACTGAAGGATGTATTTTACCAAGTAAAACACTCAATAAAGATTTAAAAAAAAGAAATATGAAACTAAAAGAGTCTATCAAACTCTTGTATAGTATTTATGATAAAGTTGAAGAATTAGGTGTTGAAAATGTTAAATTAATTATAGAAGATGAAACAGATTAAAATTATTATATTACTTTTCATAGTATTCAGCCAAGTTATATATAGTCAATGTAGTTTTAATGATTTAATAGAAAAAGTGCTAATTGAAGATATCGACAATAACTATATTAATGAATATATAGATTTAGGTAGGGCTCTAAACCATAAAAAAAATAATTTTTTAGGCTATATAGGTGATAAAAAAAAGAGACTAGAGGTTGTTTTTACATCTATAGCACAAAACAAAATAGATTTAAACTGCTATCATGTTGAAGGCTACACTACTGTAAATAAAAAAAATCACAGAAAATTTAAAGGAGATTTTAATACTTTGGAGAGTTATATATTTAATGAACCAATGGCTTTTGAAGAAGAAGCTTCTAATAACTTTGGTTTTTCAATACTAAACTTTAAAATAGCAGAACATCGTAAAGAGAGTGCTACGGGTATTTTTGAAGGAAAACTCATTATTTTATGGAAACGTGATAAAGATAAAGCTGAATATAATAATATTTTTGGAGGTTATGATGGGAGTAGGAATTATCAATTTATAGGTACATGGACAAGTTATAAAACAGGCAAATCGTCACCTGTGGCTTGGGGACAATACAGAATACCTTGTGCTGGCGATCTAGATATAGGAGCGGCAGAGTTTTCACCTAATCCTAAATATTATAAATATGGTTGGGCAGATTATAAACCATAAGACGGATAACCAACACGGGGATACGCGCAGTTCCCGATCGATATACCCCTGCGGTAGAAACCATACCTGCCCAAAAAACCTATCTTTGGTTACAGGTAACATGCCAAGGCGATCAGTTGGATTTTGATCAAAAGTTTTTTAATAAAAATAGGTTAGAGGTTGATTATAATAATGGTTTAATTACAATAATTCGAAAATGGGAGCATTGGACTGGGAACAATTATAATAGCACAACAATTAGTAGTTTTGAAGTAAGTGGAACTAAAATTAAGGGATATATAGCGGAACCATACGGTGCTGAAACTATAAAAAGTGGTAAAGATAAAAGAATACCTATTGGGACTTACACTCTAACATGGCATACTTCTAATAATTTCCCAAAAAATAAGTATGTTAAAAAAGGAAGACCTATTCTTGAAAACGGTTTTCCAAAGTTATATAATGATAAAGTATCTAAAGATAGAGGTATTTTGATTCATGTAGGAAATGATGGGGAAGATTCAGAGGGGTGTCTTTTGCCAGGTAAAGGATTAAAGAAAAAAGATGGAAAAGTGGTTGGTATCAAAAGTAGTACCGATATGTTCTATGATTTAATTTCTTATATTGAAAAAAATGGGATCAATAATGTTAAAATAGTGATTAAAGATGAAATATAAAATTATAAGAATACTAGTTTTATTTATAATCCTATTTTCTTCGTTCAATATTTTTTCTCAGGATTGTAATGCAGACTCATGGTATAATACTTTTGTAAATAGATTAGGTACAGAATTAAAAGAATGTATTAGTTTAGAAGATAAAAAAAATGATTTTAGCAGTATATTACTGCAAAATAAAACCTTATATATTGGTTATATAGGTAAATCTAAAAAAAGGCTAAAAATAAACTTTAATTCTATTAAAAAAAATCAGTCCGTAGATTATAAATATAATGTTACAGGAGAAACAACTGTTGGAGAAAACAAAAGAAGCTTTGAAGGTTATATTTTATTAGATAATGTTTGTTGTTATAAGGATTTTTCATATGGAGTAGATGATTGGATGGAAGGAAAAGTCAAAAATCAGGGTATAGTAAAAGGTAAATTTTATTTTTCTGAAAATTCTACATATAGTGCTACAGGTTTTTTCGATGGAATACTGGTTTTAAAATGGTTTATAGATAATAATGGTTTGCTAAAATATGATGATATAGAAAGTGATAGAGATTCTTATGCAAACAACGAATTTATAGGCACATGGACAAGTTATAAAACAGGCAAATCGTCACCTGTGGCTTGGGGACAATACAGAATACCTTGTGCTGGCGATCTAGATATAGGAGCGGCAGAGTTTTCACCTAATCCTAAATATTATAAATATGGTTGGGCAGATTATAAACCTTGAAAATAGTATACTAATCCTAAAAAATGTTGGATAAAAAAAACTAAGCTTTCAAGAAAAAGAGCTTTACAATATGTATCTAGATACAGAAAAACAACAAAGTGTTTTTATGCAGCCCTTTGATCTGCGTTTAGCAACCCAACCCGATCGTTACAAACCTGCCGTAGAAACCATCCCTGCCAAAAAAACACAACTATGGGTACAAGTAACTTGCGAAGGAGATCAACTAGATTTTGATGAGAAATTCTTACATAAAAATAGATTAGAGGTTTCTTTAAACACAGGGGATCATGGAGATTGGCATGATCCAATTTTAAATCCACAAGTTAGAGGGTGGTATCATAGAGAATCAACAAAGAATAAGAATTCTACTATTGTAGGTTGGAATCCATATGGTTCCCTTAAATATGAACATAAAAAGCATAAATCTAGTGATGGTACACCAAAATATGAATATGGAAGACCACAACGAGGAGGTAATTCTCATTCTGGGGTGGATTTATATGCTCCAGTAGGTACACCTATATATGCCTGTGTAGATGGAAAAATTGTTTATCATAAGTTTTTTGGTAAAAAGGCTGGTTTCTTGACACAGTTAAGAGGAAAGTATAAGGATAAAACTTATACCTTTCAATATTTACATTTAATGGAGATAAAAAAAGACAAGTTTCGATTTTATAATAATTATAAAAATGACCCAAAAATAAAGAATGATGGTTGGAAGAATTATTCAGATTTGGAAAACCCATTGATTGATCCAATTGTTCAAGAAAAGTATGAAGTAATTTATAATGGGAGTGAGTTAAAAATTGATAAGAATACTATAGATATAAATATTGTAACAAAACTAAACGACCTATTTGAATCAAAAGGAGTAGTTGAAGTCAAAAAAGGGGATATTATTGGTTATACAGGGTCTACAGGGAATTCTTATCAGGGTAAGAAGCGTAATCATTTACATTTTGGAATTAAAGACGCTAGTGGTATCCGTATCTCTCCTTACGAACTTTTAGAACAATATATTAACTTAGATGAATCTGGTGTTGAAACAAGTAGTAAACAAGATGGCGAGACACCTAGTAGTGAATGGTAATCAAAAAATATAAATATGAAATTTAATTTTTTATACATAGCGTTTTTTTTATTTGTAATTTCTTGTAAACAAGAAGTACAAAAGTCGAATAAAAAAGAAATTAATATTGCTTCAACAGAAGTTGAAACCGTAGAAAAAGGAAATGGACTTTCACAAGAAAAAAACAAAAATACAATACAAAGTTTTATTGGTAAATCATTAGATGAGTTAAAACAAAGTGAGGAATTTAAACATTATAGTTTTGGATGGGGTATAATTGATACTGATGATACTAGTAATGCTAATTATTCATTAGGATCATTCCAAGGTCCCGGGGATATTGATAAATATGTCGTGTTTTTAAAGAACAATAACGGTAATAAAGTTTTAGATATCTTAGATCTTACAAGAGAAAAAATACTAGAAGATGATGATAAAAATTTGTACTATCATTTTTGTTATAAAGACAATAAAAATGATCAAGAAATCATTGCAATAGCTGAATATGAAGAAGAAGAGTTTTTGACCAAAATTATAAGAGCTTGGCAAGCCGATCGTAAAAGTGAAAAAATTATAGAAATTTCTGTTGATGGAATAACAGTTTCTAATGAGGAATATGGGCTTTGATTAATTAAGCCACCAAAGTTGATATACACCAAGTTCACAATGGTACAGAAAAAGCTGGTTCTACTAGGTAGTATTGGGGTAATAATAATTAGTACATTTTCTTGTAAAAATGATTATTACAAAATTAATAATAATAATATTTTAAATAAACAAAAATTATCAGAGGTTAAACAAAATATGCATTCTGATACATTGAAAATGTATCAACTAATTACGTTATTGAAAAAAGATATTGTAAACATTGATAATAAAGAACTGAATGGTAAGTATTTGTCTGATACTGTATACGGGGATTGTATTTTTTATAAACTAAACTTAGAATCTTTGTATAATGCAGGAAGAGTATATCTTTTAAAAGAAGAAATTGAAAATAAGCACATTCTTTTTGATAGTAGCTTTAAAAATACTCTTTTGGAATTTAATCAATATAAGTATTATAATAATGAGATTATTATTTCGGTTGATGAATCTGATGAAGATTTTGAATCACAAGTACTTTACAAATTTGTTATGATCAAAAATAGAATCTTTTTAAAATCCATTAATTGTTCTGGATAGACATAAAAGTTCTTCTAGTTTTTCCAAATCAAAAAAAATATCCCTGCCAAAAAAACACAACTTTGGTTGCAAGTAGTTTGCGAGGGTGATCAATTAGATTTTGATGAAAAGTTTTTTAATAAAAATAGGTTAGAGGTTGATTATAGTGATCGTGCTCCTTGGATGAAATTTGCAGAAAAAGAATACGATACATACAAAGGGGTTTATGAAAAAGACAATCCGTTAAAAGAAAGAATTGTAGAGTATCACAAAACAACTACCTTAGGAAAAGCACATTATAAAAAGAAAAGTCAATGGAACCATACAAATGCATGGTGTGCATCTTTTGTCAACTGGTGCTTTGAGCAAACAGAAAAATATAAAAAAACAAATACCAGTAGTGGAGGAAGTTACAACTCTTTAGCTTTTGATTGGACTCCAAAGAATTGGGAAAACGGAGAAAAGTGTGATGCTTTTTACGGAGCTGTAATAACCTTAAAATATTCTCAT